>JABDJV010000272.1 GCA_013003295.1 Pyrinomonadaceae bacterium
AACTCATAGCTCCTCCTTAAGTTTGTATTGAAAATTTGATAGCTCTAGAGAGATATTTAAATAACTTAAGGCACATAGCGTTCCGCAGAACACACAGAAACATTAACTGTTCAAAGAAAAGAGGTTAGGAGATAATTCGGGCGGGAAAGGTGGGTTGGGACTGCTGGAGATTAAGCGAAAAATTCAAAATTCACAATTTAATACGAATAATCGTATTTTTGTTATGACGATTTCAAACGTAAACGTATGCTTTTTATGGCAGTTGCGCCCATGCCGACGGCGCTGCTAACTGTCGGAGAAGCGGGGTTCGCAACATCTCCGACTGCGAAAATATTTGTAACGTTGGTCGCGCAGTTTTGGTCCACTTTCAGGTATCCGCGAGCGTCGGTTTCCAGATCATTTCTAAACAACTCAGAATTCGGCTTTACACCGATTCTAACCAGTATCCCTTGCACTGCTAAACTATTGACTGCATTAGTTTTAATGTCTTTTATTTCAACTTCTTCGACGCGCTTTCGTCCGGAGATGCGGTTAAGAACAGAATCCGTCAAGATCTCGACTTTGGGATTATTCTTCGCCGAAGCGATGAATTCTTCACGCGCTGAAAATTCCTTCCGGCGGTGGACCAAGATCACTTTTGAAGCAGTTTCGGACAAGATCTGTGTGTTTTCAAATGCCGCATCTCCGCCGCCAACGATCAACGCGACCTTGTCTTTTACCTGATCCTTGTCGGGCTTGCCCGATCGCAGGATTCCTTTTCCCTGAAATTTGTTTTCGCCCTCTATATTTAGTCTCCGCCGCCCGACTCCGGTTGCAATAACGATCGATTCGCCCTCAAATCTACCGACGCCGGCGAGAGTAACGGTCTTCGCAGCAAGATCGATCCCGGTGACTTCCGAATTCAGGATTTTCGTAAATCTCCTCTTTTCAATTTGGTTCAAAAAATGGTCACGCATCTGACGCCCATCTTTTGCTTCTGCGCCAAGGTGGTTTTGGATCTCGTTAAAGGTCCAAAGCAACTGACCTCCCAATTCGCCCTGGGATTCGAGCAAAAGGGCGTCGAGTCCAAGCTCATCGCACCATAATGCCGCTGAGATCCCGGCCGGTCCGCCGCCAATAATTATCACGTCAAACTTTTTTTCGTTCATAAATCATTCGGCAATTGATCCGAGCTCACCTTTCGCGGCACCAGTCTTTCTGACCTCGCTTATTTCCCGTATGGTCAAACCGCGCTTAAACAGCAGGAGCATACCGATTCCGGCCCAAAATATCGTCCGTCCCTTTCTGATTATTGCAAGCGTTACGCCCATACCGGCCCCAATTCCCAACAATTCGGCGATGAATTCTGCGCCTGCCTCATCAACCCCGACAGTAAAGGGAATAAGTTTGAACACGATCGTAATTAGCCGGCTGATCGTTTCAAGAAAAAACGCTGTGGAGACCTGCGGCAATACTCCTCCTATACGCGAGAGAATAAACCAGACTTCGAATACCCCGAGCAAATGAAATACCGCCTGCAGAAGGCACATCGGAATAAACCGCTTGGGATACCTGCGGTAAAACCCGTATATAAGATCTTCAAAGACACGCACTTGCTTGCGTCCATTCTCAAGCAGGCTCGGTAAAACGCCCCTCCTATAAAGCCATTCGCAGATCGCGCTTGCCCAATGCCACTGCCTTATCACCATCAGGACCCCGATGATCGTTGCTACTGTGATTGAAACGATAATGACGTTGATCGTAAAAATGGTCGCCGGATCAAGGTCAAAGCTCCTCATGAAGACAAATGATCCAACGCACAGGAAAAGGCCGGTAATAAATGAGAAGAACAAATTTTCTGTGGCGACGGTCGAAAGCCCTACGACCAACGGCACTTTTTTTCTGACCGCAACCGCCTTAGCGGTTCCGCTGACGAGGATGCCGAGCGGGATCATACTGCTTAAGGCCTCACCAATTATTACCGCGGGAAGTGTGTCAAGATATCGGAGTTTGTATGGTGCCTGCGCCGTAAAACGCCAGGCCGTCGCGCGGACCGAAAGACGCAAGAAATATATGAATAGGATTATTCCAAAGCCGCCAAAACCAATTTTCCCGATACCTTCAAAGATCGCCGAGAGCCCGACCGTATAGGCAAAATACGCAAAAAGAGCAACCCCAAATAGAGTAAAAACAAAAACCAGAGTTTTTATTTTATTGTACTTTCTCTTCGGAGAGATTTGAGGCTTAAGTTCTTGATCTGTGGCTGATTTGTAATCCAAAATTTCTAAACTACCGTATATCTTGCTAGGTCACTTTTTCCCTAACAACGATGGTAATTTACGCAGATGCAATTACAAAATCAAAAGCAGAATTTATTGTCCCGGTTTTACGCTATTTTTTGCAGCTGGTCCTAAGCTTATGTTTGCCTTTGTTTGCCTCACTGACACACCGCGTAGCACAATTTCTGGTAACGTAATCTAGTATCCTTTTATCTTCGATCACAGCATCTTCCTTTTTTGCCTTTCGCTTATAAGTCTTTTCAAACGATTTCGCCTTATCCGATGCGAGCCAGTCGGCGACCATGCCTTTTGCCTTTTCGTCTTCCTCGATACAAAACTTGTTGCACGAATTTAACCGGGCCTGCTTCTCATCCTTGGCTCGGCCGGTATATTTTTTACCGCCGATTGAGACGACGCCTTCACACCGTGAATCGCTCGCGCTTGGACCCAGGCATCCGAGTGTTGCGCCGAGCAGTATCAACAGCACCGCGATCAAACTGAAACTATTCGCCCTACCTTTTTTCCCAAGATATCCATTCATGCTGCATCCTCCTAAGTATTCGATCCACGTGAGTGTTGCCTGTCAACAAATAATTTCTTCAAACCCCCTCGCGCAATAAGCCGTTTTTCATCAACAATTATATGCAAGCGGTGCTTGTACGAATAATACCAAGGCCGTCAAATGCCTTATCGGATTTTCGCTTTTAACACTTCAATATAAGCAAAAGGAACATCAGGGTGAAAGCCGTTGCTTGATACCGGGAGATTCACTATTATGTAGTATGGCGAAAAATGAAGATGTCAGAACGACGCAAGTTGAGGTTTTACAAGCAGTTTTAGGTAAAAAGAATGAATAGCCGGAGAATCTTCAGGCGCCATTGAAATGGAAAACTTAGAAAGATCAAATAATCAGAAGGATTTATATGAATGCAGCAGCAGTAGAAGAACTTGATTTGAGACCGGCCCTGACCGATATTTCAGAGGAAGAGGAGCTATTTAGAAACACGTTTCGTGAGTTTGCCGAGGGTGAAGTAAGGCCGCGTGTTGAGGAAATGGAAAAGGCCGGGAAGCTCGATCCGGAGCTGATCAAACAGTGTTTTGAGATCGGGTTGATGGCTATCGAAACGCCCGAGGAGTATGGCGGCGCCGGCTCTTCATTTTTCAACGCGATCCTGGCAATCGAAGAATTGGCGAAAGTTGACGCTTCGACCGCGGTTTTTGTCGATGTCCAAAATACGCTGTCGACTAATGCCATAATCCGTTGGGGAAACGAAGATCAGAAGAAGAAATACCTCCCGCAAATGGCCGAATCAAAGGTCGCGGCGTACGCATTGTCAGAAGCCGGGAGCGGTTCTGATGCCTTTGCACTGAAAACCAGGGCTGTTGACAAAGGGGACCATTACGAACTTACCGGTCAAAAGCTTTGGATCACAAACGGTAACGAAGCCGATATATTTGTGCTTTTTGCGACGATCGACCCGGAGGCGGGCTACAAAGGAATCACTGCATTTATCATCGAGAAGGGATTCGAAGGATTCTCCGTTGGAGAAAAAGAAGACAAGCTGGGGATTCGCGCCAGTTCGACCACCGAATTGATACTGGATAACTGCAGAGTGCCGAAGGAAAACGTGCTCGGCGAGGTTGGAAAAGGCTACAAGGTGTCGATCGAGACCCTCAACGAAGGCCGGATCGGGATCGCTGCACAGATGATCGGGATCGCTCAGGGTGCCTACGATGCAGCGCTTAATTACACTGCAGAACGCGAGCAGTTTGGAAAATCGATCAATCGGTTCCAGGCAATTCAATTCCAGCTCGCCGAAATGGCGGTTGAGATCGAAGCTGCCCGACTACTCACCTACAACGCAGCGCGTCTAAAGGATTCGGGAAAATCGTTTCTGAAAGAAGCGGCCATCGCCAAGCTCTACACGTCGCGTGTAGCCGAAGAAGTATCGTCCAAAGCAATTGAGCTGTTTGGCGGCTATGGCTATGTGAAAGATTACCCGGTTGAAAAATTCTGGCGCGACTCAAAGATCGGTGCGATCTATGAAGGAACCTCCAATATGCAGCTTCAGACAATTGCGAAACTGATCACAAGCGGAAAATAAGAAATTTTTTAGAGCGTATGCGATGGCTAACGCTCTGAACCGAAAAACCCAGATCTAAGTCATTTACAAATGCCCCTCTTTAATGGTGATCAATCGAAGTCCGTTATCGTGTTGCAACCTCAACGCGGAATTTAAATGGAGACTGATTAGAACCGACGATCACCTCGTTCACACCAGAATTCAACTGCATCCAGGCACCTTTGTGGTGTCCGCCGATGACCCTTCCATTTACGATCGTTCCGAGAAAACTGCCACGGTCATGCACAAATATACCTTCTCCGGTTTTTTCTATCGAAAAATGATTGCGGGAAACGTTAAATGGACGTGAATCGGGAATCGCCAGGTCGTTTACCTCCATCGGATCCTCATTCCGCTCAGATTTTCGGCCGATACGAAATGGAAACTCCGATATCTCAAGCTTTTCAGAGCCAATCACACTCGCAAATGACGCCGTTTCCGGAATCATATTGACGACAGGATCTTTGATCTCGATCGATTTTTCGACTTCCGGCGGGCCGACATCGCCGTGTGCCACCTTCATATTCATCGCCCGCAGGCGTTCAAAAAACATACGTAAATATTGAAACGCCTCTTCGGGCTGGTTCAACAAAAGATCGATAAACTCGTCTCTGGATATCTTTGCAACTCGTGTTTCGGAAACCGCGCGGGCCGTCAATGAACGAGGCCGTTCATCAACCAACCCCATTTCTCCGAGGATGTTATTGTCCCGCAAGGTAGCGATCCGAAATGGATTGTCCGGGTAATCCCGGAGGATTTCGACCTCGCCCGATTTGATCACATAAGCAAATTCGCTGGGATCGCCTTTTTTAAAAATGATTTCTTGTGAATCGTAGATAATGTCAGCCATAAATTTTCCTGCTTGCCTTTTTGCCCGCATTTTGACAGATATTAACGGACAAGACAAAGTTTTGAAAAAATGTTTGAGTAGTCAACACGACAAGCGATATACTCGTTAAGGTGATCAATAAGCAGGCCGAGACCTGAGTTTAACGTTGTTAAACGCGATTGCAATTGGTAGAATCGAGACGGAGTCTTTTTGTCCCCAATCTTTTTTCGATTTGAGGGCTAATACAAAGATTTATGAACGAGAAATTAGAAATTGAGATTCAATATACTGTAGAAGACTATACCCGTGCGAATGAGTTTATCCTTAATCAAACCTTTTTCTTTAAGTACGTACATTATTTTGTCGGGATTCCGGTGCTCTTGATAGTGCTGGTTCTTATTCCGTATTTAGGCGGAAAGTTTAGTGATGGTATCAGCTTTGGCCGCGACATTTTGCCGATTTTGATCGCGGGCGGCATCGTGCTTGCGCTGCTCCCATTTATCATGCGGCTCGTATCAAGACTTCCAAATCCGGGTATGAAACTTATCATTTCCAGCCAGTATAAGTCGTCGCCGCTGCTTCAGGAAAAACAATTTGTCACCTTCGAAGACGAAGGAATTCGCGCGAAAACCAGCCTCTCGGAAGGGCTTACAAAATGGGAAGCAATTCTTAAGATCATCGAAACCGAAAAGGACTTTTTCTTCTTTATATCCAATCGATCGGCACTTTTTATACCTAAGAACGAACTCGTTCCGCAGGTACACGACCAGATCAGACTGTTTTCGAGAGTAAAACACGGCGACAAAGCGTCACTCTTGCACAATACCCATATATAGGCTATCGTCTCATATGTGAGACGAATAAAGAATCCCCCCAATCCTTACGATCAATATTCAGCTGAGTATGTTGGTGAGCCGCCAAGCGTAAAACTTGAGGTATTCGAAGAGACCGTTACCAAATCGATGATCTCGAAGAGTTTTTCGAAGAACGAAGTGGGTTATCGATTGATAGTCAATTGCTATCGCGGATGCATTCACGGCTGTACCTACTGCTTCGCCAGGCAATATCACGAATACATTGGATATGGCGCCGGTACGGATTTCGAATCAAAGATCGTTGCGAAGGTAAATGCGCCGGAGGTTTTAAGAAACGAGTTAAAACGAACGCGCCTGAAGATCCCTCGATTGGAGTTCTCTTTCAGCACCGATCCATATATACCCATCGAAGCGAGCTATGATTTAACCCGAAAGTGTCTCGAGGTGTGCGATGAATTTAAACTTGGCGTCGGAGTTGTTACAAAATCACCTTTGGTCACGAGAGATTTGGATCTGCTTTTAAAACTAGATGCCACCGTTTTGTTTTCGATACCATTTTTGACAAAAGAAAAATCGAACCCGTTTGAACCATATGTTCCGGTTCCGGAAGCCCGGTTTAGGGCTATGAAGAAATTGTCGGATGCCGGGATAAAGGTTGGGATCGGGATAGCGCCGGTGATAATGGGATATAACGATTCAGACATCCCTCTGCTCCTTGAAAAGGCTGCAGAAAACGGTGCGACCAAGGCTTTCATGTCTCTGCTGCACATTGATACCGATTCAGTCGAGCAGTATTTCTTGAAGCGTTTGGAAGAGAAATTGCCGACCAAGAAAAGCAAAATACTCAACCATTTAAAGCGTGAGAGAAATGGAAACCTCCGGCATCGAAACTATGCCGAGCGTAATTCTGGAAAAACGCAGCAATGGGAGCTTGCAAAACGGCTATTTGATATGCATTTTAAGCGCCTAGGGTTTGATGAATCTGAACCATTCGAGGAAAAGGAGCCTGTTAAGGACCCGATACAAAAAAGGCTCTTTTAGTCAGCGGTTATTGAATTTTCTAACTTCGGGAAATAAAATTGCGGATCGGGATGAAAAGATCAGACATTCGTTTTGCGAATATAAAAGATTCAGAAATACTTGCCGAACTCGCGGCGACAACGTTCTGGGATACATACCACAAAAATCCCAACGTCAATTTGAAAAGCATCAGGGAATACATGGCATCGGCTTTTTCCGTCGAAAAGATAGAGGAGGAATTGTCAGACAAAAACACGATTTTTCTGATCGCCGAAAAGAATGAGACCCAATTCGGCTATGCAAAGCTGATCCTTGGGAGCCGCGAAAAAATAATCTCGTCGAAAAAGCCGGTTGAGATCTCCCGCATATATTTACGAAAAGAATTCTTGAAAAGGGGATTTGGAAGTGTTTTGCTGGAAAAATGCCTCGACGTTGCAAAAGCAAATGACGGAGATTCGGTATGGCTTAGCGTTTGGCAATTCAATCAAAATGCGATCAGATTCTATGAGAAAAGCGGTTTTGAAAAGATCGGCACACACACATTCCATCTTGCCTCCTCGCGCGAAACCGATTTCATAATGGAGAAGAAGATAGAACAAATATCTTATGTCAGAAAGAATAGAAATATTTAAGCAAATGCTTGAAGCAGACCCATCTAACCATATGGTTTTATTTGGTTTAGCAAATGAGTATATCAAGGAAGGGAATCACTCTAAAGCTGTTCAAACTCTTGAGGAGTATATCTCAAAAGCCGAGGATGAGGGTGCCGCATATGGGATGATGGCGAAGTCGTATGAAGCACTGGGCGAAAACGATAAAGCTAAGAAAGCGTATGAACAAGGTATCGAGGTTGCACTCGGACATGGACATCCCTCGATGGCAGAAGAGTATAAGAATATTCTTGATTCGGACTTCCATTAAACGCCTGCGACGAGTAAGACCTGGAATAAAGGATTCAATGCCTAGACAGTTTTTTTCATTTCCGGTTGCCGGGTTTGCACTTCTGATTACCGTTGTGCTCTTCAGCACCTATGAATTGATCGGCCAGAATAGCCGGCTTTCAGTATTTATCAGGTTCAAGGTAGTCAAGCCATCCTCGAAGAATATCAGAGTTACGACTACCGGTAGGCGACACGCGGGTGCACCTTGGAATTTCCCGCGAATTGACCGTGTCGTCAAGAGCGATGAATGGAGTGATTGGATCGAACTGTCAGATTGGAAGTGGCACGGAAAGATCTATCGAGCCGGTGGAATCGCAGAATACCCGTCGCTCCAGCTGACTTTATCCGACCTCGAGAGGCGAAAAAAACCTGCGGGCTGCGAGCTACAGGTTCAGCTTTCCGATTCCCCTACTGAAAAAAATGTCGTTATCAACTTTTCCGAAAAAAGTGACGGTAACTCGATCATGTTTCTCGCACCATACCCTCTCAGGGAAAATGCGAAGGACTTTGAAACTGCACGGCAAATGGCATCGCGTCACGCCGCATGGGCAGAGGAAATCGTTGGGGACAACAGAATCGAGCTAAAACACTTTGAGATGATTTCGAGTATCTGGACAAGACACGATCAAACGATTGTAGACCAGGAAGTTTCAACGCTGAAAAGGCTTGGATTCAACGTGATCACAAATCTCGATCACCCGACCGCGAAACGATTTGGTTTCAAAGTCGCGGGGAAAACATGGCTCTACAACCCTGATCCGGAAGAGGTACTAAAACGGTGGAACACACTCGCCGATCGGATACTACGTAAAGAGGACGCGACATCAGCAGGAAAAGAGAAACACGCGAATACCGCCTATTATGAGATCGCGGATGAGGTCAGTGCCGTAAATCTAAAGCGGTTTCAAAAAACCAAGTTAGATCGGCGCTTCCGCGAATACCTCAAAAGACGCGATCTTGGGAAGTATGAGTTTGGGATCGATCTGGACGAGATCGAATACCCTACCGATGACCTGTTTAAGGATACGCTACCAAAGAGCGGCCCGGTCGAAAGAAGACGTCTTCTTTACCACGCTGCAAAATTTGGACATTTTTGGTCGGTAAGGCAAATGAAGCTTTTAACCGATCTGATCCGGGAAGATCTTCCTGGTATGAATACCGGGACGCTGCTGCCTTCCCACGGCTTTCTCGGAAATGCCTGGGGGCCAAAATGGATAGGCATGAGTTATCGAATGCTGGATAGTTTCGAACTTGCCGAACAGAATGCCGTCACCCAGATTTCAACCGAAGATTGGCTCGGGCTAAACCATATGTACGGATCGGAGTACACCTGGACGGGTGGGCAGACGTTTGGGTACCTGAATGCGTTAAACCGGTCAGCAATAAAGGACAATGAGATCACGATGAGGGCATTTATTACTCCAAGCGACGATAAATTCCTTCGTTTAAAGGCGTAATCCGGCTTGGCACAGGGTGTTAAATCCATACACTTTTGGTCCTACGGCCCGACTTACGCAAGTACTGAAAATTATTGGTCTGATCTTAAAAGTGAGTATGCCGGAATTGCGAAATTAAATCGTTCGCTTGAGGAAACGGAAGAAGTGCTATATCCCGCGAAAACAGCCGCCGATCCGGTCGCGGTACTTTACTCGGTCAGCCACGATATTTGGAATAATCGTAAGCAAGCAGTATTTACGGAAAGAAGGCTATTATGGCATGGGTTAAGACACCTGAATATCCAACCGGATTTCCTGCGCGAAGAGGACGTCGAAGCCGGAAGCCTCGAAAAATACAAGGCGCTCTACATTACCGATTGGAATATCAGCCGCAGAGCGTCAGCCGCGATCGATGCATGGATAAAAAAAGGCGGTGTCGTATACCTGTCGGCCGGCGCTGCAACCCGCGATGAATATAACGAGATATATTTACCCGGATACTCCCGGAAGGTTTGGGATCCTGACGCCGCGGGAGAACTGAATCATCAAGACAGCACTTACAATGAAAGAACCACTCTGCAAAGGATCTCTCCAAAAACGAACGCGCGGGTCAGAATAGGCACGTTGGATTTTGAGATTCCTGTAATCGGCGTTCGAGCGAGTCTTAACAATCAGTTTGAAAGCTTTGCGACATTCAAAGACGGAACTTCCGCCGGGAAAGTCGTGCCGTACGGTCTTGGGAGAATAGTTGCCGTTGGCTTTATGCCAATGCTGGCCTATGGGAAACTTGCCAATTTTGAGCCCAAGACTCTTTCCGAGGTCTGGCAAAGTGAACCCCGGGAAATACTCAAACAGCCGGTGTCTATTGCGAATATTACTCCCTTGGCATCCAGTGACGTCCCGGTGGTTGAGACAAATCTTCTGACCGGGCCAAAAGGAGACGCGATCGTGCTTATTAACTATACATACAAGCCGATCGAGTCGCTTACGATTTCAATCAAAACCAACCGAAGAGTTTCTGAAGCGGTGAGTGTGGAAGGATCGAGAATCAAAATACTAGGACAATCAGACGGGACCCTTCGGCTCAAGCTTCCGCTTGAATGGACGGATATTATCACTCTGAAATTTAACGATTCTGGTCGGGCTAATCGAGTTGACGAATAAATTCTGCGGGCTTAAACGTTACCTTCAAACGTTTTATGGTTGTGCCATTTTCGTCCAACAACCATAGTGTCGGAAAACTTTTTACATTGTGCTTCTTAAGAAATGCTTCCCCTTCGGCCGATTCATACTCAAGACGAGTAAAAATGTATTTTTTGTCGATCACTTTTTTAACCTCATCCTTGGCAAAAACTTCGTTATCAAGCTTGCGGCAGGTGCCGCACCAGATCGCGGAAACATCCACCAGGATTTGCTTACCCTCTGCTTTCGCCCTGGACATCGATTCCTGTAGCGAGTGGCTCTTTAGACCGGTGCCTTCAAATGCCCGCCGGCCAAGATAGCTCTGAACCTCGACGTTTATAAAATATGCCGACGCTGGGATCGCCAAAAACAATAGGATCGTAAATAATTTACTCGAGAGAAACGCTTTCATAAATTGAGAACCTCGCTGAAACCACACACCTGAAAAATGCGCGGGCGGGAGAGATTTATTCCCTTTTAGAATCAGGCGGGCTGACCTATGATAATTTAAATTTGCATTCTAAGCACACCATCTGGAGAGGATATGAGAATTTCGCTAAAATTTTTTCTTACCGTAACCTTTTTACTGACACTCTTTACTTCGATCCAAGCTCAACGAAAGCTTGGTGTAAGACCCACCGAATCGGGCGGACCGCTCATTTATGAGCAGGCTGCTTACGACGTTCAGGAATACGACATTACCGCCAGGGTCTTCCCCGAGGAAAAGAAGATCGTCGGAGAAACCCTGATAAATGTAAATATCGTCGCGCCGACGAATTGGTTTGTATTCGATCTTGACACCCCATTTGAAATTGCCAACGTTTCTTATTTTTCGGAAAAAGACTTCGTCGAGATCAAATTCAAGCGGGATGGCGGGAAGATCTGGGCCAAGTTTCTTCAAACACTGCAGCCCGGTGAAAATACAACAGTACGGATAGCGTACTCCGGAAATCCGCGGATTGCGCCGAAACCGCCATGGGTTGGCGGGTTTATGTGGGAAAAAACAGCGGACGGCTCCGATTGGATCGTGAATGCGCAGCAAAATGATGGTGCGGACCTGTGGTTTCCGATCAAGGACCACCCTTCGGACGAACCCAATTCGGTCGAGCTGCATATCACCGTTCCGGAAAATCTGTTCGTCGCTTCGGTCGGAAAGATCGAAAACATTGACATCAATGAAAACAGCACCAAAACCTATCATTGGAAAATGTCGAATTCGATCAATAATTACAATATTGTTTTGAATATTGCGCCTTACAAAATAGTAGCCGAAATGTATACGAGTGTTGCCGGCGAGACATTTCCGATCAAATTTTATGCGCTTCCGGAGAGTGAGGAAAAAGCGAAAGATATCGTCGATCAAACGATAAAATTTCTGAAGTTCTATGAAAAGTATCTCGGCCCTTATCCATATCGCACGGAAAAGCTGGGAATTGCTGAAACGCCTCACCTAGGAATGGAGCATTCGACCGTGATCGCATACGGCAACGAGTTTAAAAAGGACAAGCGCGGCTTTGATTGGCTTATGCTTCACGAACTCGGACATGAGTGGTGGGGCAATATGGTGACGGCATCTGATTGGCGGGATATGTGGATCCACGAGGGCTTTCAATCGTTTATGGACGCTCTCTATCTTGAGGAGACCAAAGGGAAGGAAGCCTATCTAGACGCGATGAGAGCCCGCGTTAAGAATACCCGCAATATGCAAGCAGTGGCTCCCCGCGAGCCAAGATTTGCATATCAGGTCTATTTGGCGGCGCCGGACTACGTAAAAAGCGATGGCGACATTTACGGCAAAGGTTCTCTGATCCTGCATACCCTTCGTTACTTGATCGGGGATAAAGCCTTTTTCAAGGGACTCCGCCGAATGGCATACCCGACAAAGCAGCTGGAAACCTACACGGATGGAAGGCAGAATCGGTTTGTTACGACGGATGACGTCAAACAGATCTTTGAAGAAGAATCAAAAATGGATCTGGATTGGTTTTTTGAAGTCTATTTGCGCCAACCGGAATTGCCGAGTTTAGTAATAAAACAAGTCGAAAATGGAAATTCCCTTCGTTGGCAGACCCCAAACGATCTACCATTTCCAATGCCGATTGAGATTGAAATAAATGGGGAGACAAAACGTATCAATATGAAGCAAGGCAGGGCCGAGATCAGATTAAAAGAAGGGGCATCGGTATTCTTTGATAAAAACCGATGGATCCTTAAAAAAGGAAAACAAAGCAAAAATATGAAAACCCAATTTGAAGGATATTTCAAAGCGATTAACGACCACGAAATAGAAAAGGCTCTCAGTTTTCTCTCAGACGAATTTCAATTACATTTCACTGAATTCAATGTAAACGTTGATAAGAAAAGTTACGTTGACGTTTTGGGTTGGGATAAAGGAGCTAACGGACGGGTATCGTACGAAGATCTAATTATTGAAGATAATACAATAAAGGGCATATTCACCGAAAAAAACGATTTTTTGCGAATTCTGCGAATTAATGAGCTAAAAGCCAATATAGCTTTTGAGTTTGATGAATTTGGGAAAATCAGTAGACAAATATACACTCCATTGCCAAATCAACCATCGTTTCAAGAAAAACTGCAGTCCGTAGTCAAATGGGCGAGACAAAATCGACCGGATGAATTAGATGAAATATATCCTCAAAACCAAATGAAGTTTAATCAAAAGATGGCTGAGCGTTGGGTGCGATTATTACAAGAATGGGAAAAATCGAAAGCTGGAGTGTAAAACCCGGTCTATCCGAATTTTAATAAATAGATAATTAATAATTGACACGATAAATTTTCAATTTATGGCAACGTTTGATGATCTAAAGTTTACTCATAAAGTTTTCACAAAAAACTACCCGTTTTCAAGATACGAGATCAAGGATAACCCTTGCGCCAAACTGGAAAAGCCGCTTAGCGAAAGCAAATTTGCGCTTGTAACGACGGCGGGTTTGATGCGACCGGATGACAAACGTTTCAGCAATTTGATCAAAATGGGCGATCCGTCTTTTCGCGAGATCCCAAATGATTTCCCTGTCCAGGAGCTCATTGAAGATCACGACAGCGACTCTTTTAGCCACGACGGAATTGAAGCCGACAAAAACCTTGCGTTTCCGCTTGATCGATTCAAAGAGCTCAAAAACGACGGGAAAATCGGCTCGTTGAATCATCGTCATCTTTCCTTTATGGGTTCGGTCATTTCGCCGAGAACGCTGATCAAAGAAACCGCCCCGCAAGCTGCGAGTTTGCTGAAAGAAGATGGCGTCGACGCAGTCTTTTTAGCGCCGGTCTGACCATTTTGTGTTCAAGCAGTTGGCTTGATAGCAGCAGCCATAGAACGGGTCGGAATCCCAACCGTTTCGATCTCACTTCTTGAGGAGGTCACAATGGCGATAAAACCGCCCCGGGCGCTATTCGTGCCATTTGATCTCGGGTATCCGTTAGGGGAAGCAAACAACCCCGAAATACAGCATACGATAATCAATTCCGCGCTGGAGCTTTTTTCTCACGACAACACGCCCGTATTA
>JABDJV010000182.1 GCA_013003295.1 Pyrinomonadaceae bacterium
CTGTAGGGGCGACGCTTCGTCCAACAGCATAAGCCCGCCCTCACGGTTGGGCTACCGACACGTGCGTTCGCGGACGGTTTCTCTTATCATTATTGTCAATGGAGATCTCTGATCGATACAAAAAAGTATTAGTTCGGATCGAAACCGCCGCAAACCGGGCGGGTCGCGATCCGTCGGAAATAAAACTGATCGCAGTGAGCAAAACCCATCCGATCGCAACGATTGAAAATGCCATAGATAACGGAATAAATATCTTCGGTGAAAATCGGGTCCAGGAGGCCGTAGATAAGGTCGCATCAATCGGACGTGAAAAAGCGGAATGGCACTTGATCGGTCATCTTCAGAAGAACAAAGCGCGAAAAGCTGTTCAGAATTTTGACGTGATTCACACTCTCGATTCGCAAAAACTCGCCGGGCGCCTCGAGAGAATAAGCGAAGAAGAGCGAAGGGAAAAGCTTTCCGTTTTGATCCAGGTCGATATCGCCGGAGAGGAATCAAAATCCGGAATTAAGGAAGAAGATTTACCCGGGCTCCTAGACTTCATCTCAGGCTGTAAACATCTGAAACTAGAGGGATTAATGATAATTCCGCCATATTTGCCGGACCCCGAGAAAGTGCGCCCGTACTTTAAGAGATTGAGAGGACTTCGTGATAAACTTGTCGGACAAAATGCATTTGCAAACGGTGCCGGCGAGCTCTCGATGGGGATGAGCCATGATTTTGATGTCGCCATCGAAGAAGGAGCGACGATGGTTCGAGTCGGGACGGCAATTTTTGGAGAAAGGCAGAAACGGAAGCGCGGTTGAACAGGCAGAAATAGGAGATGCAAAGGAGTGTTCGGGTCATGTTCTCAAAAACTGTCACACCCAAAGACTAACTTTCAAACGATGCGGACTATATTCAAATGAGAGCGTGCACACTTCCTTACGGTTGTGTTTCCGCCTCTCAGGTAACTTATTTAACTTATGACTAATTTTTTTGAATCAGATCTATCAGAAGTTGATCCGATCGTAAGAGAAGCGATCGACAATGAGGTTCGCCGTCAGGCGGACGGGTTAGAACTTATTGCATCGGAGAATTTTGTTTCCGAAGCCGTTTTGCAGGCAATGGGTTCTGTTTTTACGAATAAATACGCCGAAGGCTACCCGCGGAAGCGTTATTACGGCGGTTGTGAGTTTGCCGATGTAGTCGAGCAGCTTGCGATCGACCGCGCGAAGGAAATTTTTGGAGCTGAGCATGCAAATGTTCAGCCTCATTCCGGTTCTCAGGCAAATACGGCAGTTTATTTATCGGCGATCGAACACGGCGCCAAGATTCTCGGAATGGACCTCTCTCACGGCGGACACCTGACGCATGGACATCCGCTGAATTTCTCGGGTTTGAGTTATGACGTGGCGTCATACGGCGTTTCGAAAGAGGACGAACGAATCGACTATGACGAACTTCAAAGCATCGCTGAAAAGGAAAGGCCAAAAATGATCGTCTGCGGAGCTTCGGCGTACCCACGGATCATCGATTTCGAGAGGATCGGCGAGATCGCAAGATCGGTAGGCGCGGTCGTTATGGCCGATATCGCCCACATTGCCGGATTGGTTGCTGCGGGTCTGCATCCGAGCCCGGTCGAACACTGCGAATTTGTAACGACAACGACCCATAAAACTCTGCGTGGGCCGCGCGGTGGTTTGATCCTTTGCCGCGAAGATTCAAAGAAAACCGTCGATAGAAATGTGTTTCCGGGGATTCAGGGCGGTCCTCTCGTACATATAATCGCGGCGAAAGCGGTGGCGTTTGGTGAGGCGCTCGAGGAAGACTTTAAAATATACCAGCAGCAGATCCTGGATAATGCCAGGGCGCTTGCCGATGAACTCCGGGACCAGGGGCTGCGGTTGGTTTCGGGAGGCACTGATAATCACCTTGTTTTGGTTGATGTGTACATGGACGGAAAGGGGATCACGGGCAAAAAGGCTGAGAAGGTGCTTGATGAGGTCCATCTGACCGTGAATAAAAATACGATTCCTTTTGATACGCAAAAGCCCTTTGTGGCATCGGGTATTCGCCTTGGAACCCCTGCTCTGACAACACGTGGAATGAAGCAGGATGAAATGCGAACTGTAGGAAAAATGATCGCCGAAGTGGTTCAGGATTCTGACTCCGAGGAAACTAAGGCGAAAGTGAGCAGGGAAGTAAGGGAACTGACGGCGAAGTTTCCGATGTATCCGAAGCGTTACAAGAGCGGAAAAACCGAAGGGATCTCAGCAAGTTAAATTGCCACTAGCTTTAGCTAAATTGCCACTAGCTTTAGCTAGTGGACCAGTTACCCCTCTGATTCGGGCTTTTAGCCCAATCAATTTGGTCTATTTCGAAATGAAGAATCTTAATTATAGATGTTTGGCTAAAGCCCTAATTTTATTGAATAGTGCCCACTAGCTAAAGCTAGTGGCAAGTTATAATTGCAATATCTTAAAGGATGAATCTCGCTGCTACTATTTGGGGCATTTGCCCACGCCTTATGAAAAAATATCTTATAAGTTTCGTAATACTTTTTTCTCTCGCTATTCCTTTTCTTGCCCAGACAGAAACCAACACTTCTCAGACCGAATCTAAGACCAAGATCGACTCCGACACCAAAACCGATTCAGCAGCCGAGGGGATCTCCCCCTGTTTTAAATCCGACAAATGTACGCTTTTTCCTGACGGAAACTACGCGGATTGCTGCGTTGCTCATGACAAAGACTATTTCAAAGGCGGAACGGGAAAAGAAAGAGCAGCGTCTGACAAACGGCTATACAGGTGTGTAAAAAAGAAGAAAGGCTGGCAAAACAAGCTCCTCGCTCCGATGATGTGGCTTGGCGTCAGGGTATTTGGAACAGCACATTTGCCTACTCCGTTTCGCTGGGGCTTTGGAAAAAGTAAGAAATTCCAAAAGTGTATGAAGAAGCTCGAGGAAATGAAGAACGCGAAACCCGCAGAGACGAAAGAAATTTAGCTATTGAAATTGAAACCGGCCTCAAGGCCCTCGAGGACCTGTTTGGCCTCCCGATTTTGAAATTCGTTTGCCTGTTGATCCAAAACGTTACAGGCGATCTCAAAATAGAGTGGGTCTTTTATATGCGGCGCTATTGAAGAAACCGGCATTATTGCCAGTGTTTCATAGGCGATCGCGCTGATCTGCGGAATTTCGGTCGCTCTTATGACCTCGATTATTTCGCCTGCGGCGAATCGCTCGTGAAGAATATCTGCCAGTTTGTCGATCTTGGCAAAATCGTTGCGTTTTAGGGCTCTTTTTGCGAGTTGGATAAATATGTCGGCGGAAACCGTTTTTTCTTCCAAAACGCTGACACAGATGTCTGCAAGGCGTTTCATTTCCTTTATATCAACCGAATCCGGCTTCATACCGCTACTTGCATCAAGTGCGCCAAGCAGACGGCTCAACTCCCAATCAGAGTGGGCATCGTAGGAAACCGTCTGTTTCTTTGGCTTTTTGTTCGTTTTCAACACGTCAACCAAAAACTCCTTGGTTATCGGCCGGAGGTCTTTCCAAACGTTTTCAACTCTTGTTCCGAAATTCTTGTTCATAAACTCTTCGTCAGACTAACACCATAAAACCCGTGATTGCAACCGACATTTAGCCGGCAGATTCATAGAGTCTTTCTCTAAATTACTTGGATGAGAATTCTGCCATGCGGGTTTGCATTTCTTCGCGTACGGCGTCGCGCTGATCTTCGTCGTCCGATTTACCAAATGTTTCAAGAAGTGCGAACGGGTTTTCGCTTAGAATCCTCAGCTCCCAGGCCTCGCGGTCGTTCTTGCCGACTCGCGAAAACCATACTGCATCAATGTTTGAAGGAATTATCCTCCCATCAGCGAAGATAGTCTCAAGGTCGTCTTTCAAGCGAGCCTTTAAGTCACTCGTAAGCAAAACCCGCCTCAATACCCAGTCGAATTTCCTGTAGTTATCTAAAATTTCTTTTATCTGGCCGGTAGTAATCATTGCATCCGTCAAACGAGAATGTGAGACGCGTATAGTATAGAAAAATTAGACGGAGTTTGTAAGTAATAAATGATCAAAACGGGGATTTACTAAAGCGCCGCTTCGTTTTATTATCGATAGGAAATGGGAAATCGAAACATATCGAAAATACTTTGTTTCCACGCGCTGATATTGTGTTTGTTATCTACGGCGTGCTATGAGCCGGTTGCCAACCGTTCGGCTGATTTTGAAAACAAGCGGGAAACGGTGTCCTTTGAGCCGGAAAATAAAAACATTGCGAATAAAGAAGAAGTTGCAAACGTCTCAAACGCGAATGTCGATCCGATTTCCAATAAAAGTGATGAAATGAGTAAACCAATTGAGGAAAAAGTAAATAAAGCCGCGGGGTTTCGCGGAAATCTAACGCAGAATCTAAGCCGTTCGGGGCTGACGATCTCAAGTGTCGTCGATGAAAGCAGCCCGGTTGAAAAACGAGTATTTGAAGAATACGGAGCCGTTTTTTTAACCAAGGCAACCCCGCCGGACCGGGCAATGTTTACCAGCGAATCGGAGGTTTCCACGTTTCAGTCAAAGGCGGGAGCGAAAAGAGCAAACATCGGCGGTATAAATGTGGAGCTGCAATCAGCGGCAGCGGCAGCGCTCGAATCGGCGTCGAATGACGCGAAAAGGCAGGGCTTGAGCATCACGCCGCGACATCCCGAGGATTCAGCAAGAAGGAGCTATGCCCACACTCTAAAACTTTGGACCGGCCGGGTAAATGACGCCTGCAGGCATTGGAAAAGTAAAGGTAAATTGAGCGGCGAACAGATCTCGAGGCTGAAGTCTCTACCGATCAAACAGCAGGTGGCTGAGGTTCTGGAATTGGAGAAGAAGGGAATTTTCTTCAGCACCTATTTTAATAAGTCGATCCTCTATTCAGTCGCTGCACCGGGAACGTCGCAGCACATTTCGATGCTCGCATTTGACGCCAAGGAATTTGGGAACAAGAAGGTACGTGCGATCATGGCGAAGCATGGTTGGTTTCGAACGGTTCAAAGTGATGAGCCGCATTTCACCTATCTCGGTTATCGCGAGGACGAACTCCCCGGTTTGGGTTTAAAAAAGGTTTCGACCGGTAAGGGGGAGTTCTGGATCCCGAATATTTAAAATCCGGGAACGCAGGCGACTCGCCTGCAACGTCGAGACCCAAACCAAGCACTGGAAAAAAATTTGACTACGATTCTCGAGCGTTTTTAACGCTCGTTGCAGGCGGGTCGCCTGCGTTCCGACAAAAGAAAAAACATGAAGGTCTGTCCACAATGTCAGAATAAATATACCGACGATACGTTGAAGTATTGTCTGCAGGACGGAAAGCCGCTTGATACCATCAGCGACGAAAAAACTCTCGTTCTTGATCCGGATTCTTTCGCAAATGATAAGACCGTTGCGGATAATTTCGAGCCGGAAACCGTTGACGAGGACGTTACCGAGCAGGTAACGGTCGATAAAAAGCCTAAAAGGTCCACAGTAGAAAACCGCCCACAGGAAACCGTCGCAGATAATATAGAAGCAGAAAGAACGGCGTTCGCTTCGGAAAATCAGATCTCTAAGCGCGGGGGTGTGAGTTTCGTCTCGGGTTTTCTTCTGGGGGTATTTTTATTGGTGCTGATCGGTGCAGGTGTGCTGGCCGCATGGAAACTTCCGGGAATGCTAGCGACGAACGAAGTGTCAAATTCGAATACGAATGCCGAGGTTATACCGAAACCGAAGATAATTAATAACTCGCCGGATGTGAAGATCTCTGCTTCATCTACCAGGCGAAACCAAAAGGGAAATAAATACGACCCATCACTTGCGTTTGATGGAAACTCACGTACTGCTTGGGCCGAAGGTGCAAGGGGGGCGGGCGTTGGGCAGTGGATAGCGTTCGATTTCGAGAAGGAAGTGAATCTGAAGCAGATCGTGATCGAGCCGGGATATTTTAAAACTCTTGAGATTTGGGAAAAAAATAACCGACTCAAATCTGCGACCGTTAAGTTTTCGGATAATTCTACGCGTCGATTCGAATTTCAGGATGTGATGGAAGAGCAGAAACTGGACGTTGGAGGTAAGAAAACGAAGTCGGTAATGATCACGATAAAGAGCGTCTATAGGGGCAAAACCGATTCGCTTGATACACTTATTTCCGAGGTGAGTTTTGCCCTAGAATAAGCTATGAAAATCTGCCCAAAATGTCAGAACAAGTATACGGACGATTCGCTTCAGTTTTGTCTGCAGGACGGAACGCTTTTGACCGGAGAAGCGACCGGAATATCAAACTCTGAAACGGCCGCAATTGACGAGCCGGAAACGGTAATCGCTAAAACACGACGCGAGAAAGTGAACGTTGAGATAGCCGCTCCCGTCGAGCGAACGCCGCCTGACACAAATCCGTCTTACGAACGTGTGGTCGAGCCGACCGGATCAAATACTTTTCTAACGATATTGCTTACTGCGATCGGAATGCTTTTGTTTTTTTCGATAGTCGCGGGTGGAATCTGGTTTTATCTGAATTGGGGCTCAACCACTAATTCGAGGGGTGGTTTGGCGACGAGCAATGGAAATGTTGCCCAAAAACCGACGCCAACGGGTATGCCTTCGCCGACGGTTTCTTTAACGCCGACACCGGAAAAAACAAAAACGCCAACCCCAAAGCCAACCGCTCTGCCTCCGGACGCAAAAGAAAAGATCGAAAAAGAAGTGCTGGCGACAATTTTTGGTTGGAAAACTGCCGCTGAGGCAAGAAACCTCGGGGCATATATGAAGAATTATTCGAATAATGTCAATTACTACCGAAAGCGCGGCGCAAGCAGGGCATTCGTCGAAAAAGACAAGCGAAAGGCCTTTGAAAAATATGACACAATAAAATCTACCTTTTCGAATATTGCCGTGGTGCCGTCTAAAAATGGCGAAAGAGCTACGGTCACGTTTGATAAGGAATGGAATTTTTCCGGCCCGCAAAGCAGCACAAGTGGAAAGGTCAGAAGCCAGTTGATCCTTAAAAAGTCAGGGGCGCGCTGGCTGATCGAATCCGAAAGGGATTTGAAAGTTTACTATGTCAATAAGTGACGAAATAGTAGTTCGAACGGCGACGAATGACGATTGCGAAAATGTTCGAAACCTTGTGTTTGGAATTTTACGGGAATACGGCTTAGAGCCCGCACCCGAAGGGATCGACCGGGATCTTGATGACATAGAGGCGAATTATATAAACCGGGGCGGCCTCTTTGAGGTTTTGGAGAATAAAGAAGGCAAGCTGCTTGGGACGGTCGGGCTTTACCCGTTTGACGAAGGCAGGATCGAGCTCAGAAAAATGTATTTTTTGCCTGAGATTCGAGGCAAAGGATTGGGCGGAAAAATCCTCAAAAGAATGATCGAGGCTTCCAAAAAGAAAGGGTATCGTCAGATCATTCTGGAAACGGCAAGCGTTTTAAAGGAAGCCATCGGGCTGTATAAGAAATTTGGGTTTATTGAGGCCCACGAAAAACACACCCCGCGTTGCGATCAATCATTTTATTTTGATCTGCAAGGCAAAAATAATGAATGATCAATGATAATTGGTCAATGGTCAATAAAACTATGAGAGACATTTTATTTATTGTTATATTGCTCGGTGCCTGGCTGCTTCTACAACTGGTGATCTTACCGCGGCTCGGGTACAACACCTGAATGCGGGGCGCCTGTGATGTCGGGTCCCGACAGAAGAAAAATGACGAGCCAATGCCTTAAATGGGTTTTTTCCTACACATGATTATGAAAAGTAAATATATTAGCGCAATTAGTGTGATGTTTGTTATGGCCCTGCTCGCTACCGGATCGGTCACGACCATCCTGGGGCAGACGGCGAAGCAGCAGATGCTTGTATCGACGAATTGGCTTGCAAGAAACCTTAACAAAGTAACGGTCTTGCATGTCGGCCGAGACCAAAAACGCTATGATACGGGCCATATTCCTGGTGCCCGGTTTGTTGCCTGGAAAGAGATCGCGATCTTGCGCGATGGTGTTCCGAATGAGCTTCCTCCTCTACGGGATCTGCAAAAACTATTTACGGAACTCGGAATAGGGAACACGAGAAGGGTTGTAATTTATGGAGATGTACGGGGGCTCTATGCTGCGCGTGCATTCTTCACGCTTGATTACCTGGGTCACGGGAATCGTGTCGCGCTTCTCAATGGCGGTTTGGAAAAGTGGACCGCCGAAAAACGAAAGGTCTCTAAAGAAGCAGAAAAACGAAGGCCGGCGAATTTTACGCCGAATGTTCAGATAAACAAAGTTGCGCCATACGAACGCGTAATGGATGTTTCCTGGTCTGCTAAGAATTTAAAACGCCCGCGGGTCGCCTTGGTCGATGCCCGGCCATATGAATTCTTTACGGGCGAGAAGAAAAGCAAAAGTAATAAACGAGCCGGACATATCCCGGGTGCGAAAAGTATCTACTGGATGAATCATCTGGTCAGCGCAGAAAATCCGGTAATGCTTCCTAAGGGTGCACTTCGAAAAATGTACGAATCCAAGGGAATTACCCGCAGCAAAAAAATTGTGGTCTATTGCCAAAGCGGCGGACAGGCATCGCACGGCTATTTCACGCTCAGATATCTCGGCTACGACGTGGTCATGTACGACGGTTCATTCGGCGAATGGAGCAATAAACCCGACACCGAAGTTGCGGTCATTCAGCAGTGAGCAGTGATCATTTATCATTTACCATTTACCATTCACCAGTGAGCAGTTAGCTGTTGAGCGCCCATGGTTTCGTTACAACAGTACGGCGAGCGGTAGCGACCCGCAGATCGTGATAAAAGTATACATTCGTGCGAATTCGCGTTATTCGCGGGCAAACTCTTCGACATTGATCACGGAACTTAGCCGCTTAACGGGTCGCTATCGCTCGCCGTACCGCAGCATGTCTCCTGTCTCCTGTCTCCTGTTTCCTGACTCCTGACTCCTGTTATACTCTCTATATGCGCAAATTCAGAAGAATAAACCTGATGGTCTTAGACAGCGCCGGGATCGGTGAGATGCCCGATGCTGCCGAATGGGGTGACGCGGGCTCGGACACTCTTGGAAATGTGATCGATTCCCGACCGATCGACCTGCCGAACTTGCAGCGGCTGGGTCTTGGGAACATACGCCTGTTTCAAAACCTAAAAGCCGCCACCGACCCGATCGGCGGTTACGGCAAATGCACGCTCAAATCAAACGGCAAAGACACCACCACCGGTCATTGGGAAATGGCCGGGATCATTCTCGAAAAGGCTTTCCCGACCTATCCGCAGGGATTTCCTGATGAGGTTATTTCCGAATTTATCAAACGAGCAAACGTTCCGGGCGTGCTGGCAAACGAGCCGGCTTCGGGAACCGAGATCATTGAGCGGCTTGGCGAAGAACATGTAAAAACCGGGAAGCCGATCGTTTATACTTCGGCCGATTCGGTCTTTCAGATCGCCGCCCATGAAGAGGTGATCCCAATCGAAAGACAGTATGAGATATGCGAGATCGCCAGGGAAATGCTCGACGGTGAACACAAGGTCGGACGCGTTATTGCCCGTCCATTTGTCGGCGAAACCGCTAAAACATTCACACGTACCGAAAATCGACACGATTACGCCGTTCCGCCGCCAAACGAAAACCTCCTTCCGCTGCTTTCTGAAAAAGGTCTCGACGTCGTCGCCATCGGTAAGATCGCCTCGATCTACGATTCGATGGGCGTAACCCAGGACGTCAAGGCAAAAAACAACGACCAAACAATTGATCAAACGATCAATGCTCTAAACGACGACACGACCGGCCTAATCTTCTCGAACCTGGTCGATTTCGATATGCTCTACGGCCACCGCCGCGACGTCGAAGGCTATGCCAAAGCACTTGAGCACTTTGATACACGCCTTCCGGAAATAATGGGCGCTATGAATGATGATGACCTCCTTATCATCACCGCCGATCACGGCAACGATCCGACCTACAGGGGAACCGACCACACACGCGAATACTGTGTTTTATTGACCTATACCAAGTCTAAAGAAAACGGAGTTGATCTCGGGACACGTCAGAGTTTGTCGGATATTGGACAGACGATTGCGGAGAACTTTGGGATCGAAATTGCCGATGGGGTGAGTTTTTTAGGTCAGGTTTAGAGAGATGCGTTTCTAGCGATTGAGTTTTAGCTTGAGCTATCGTTGGCGAGAAAAAAAAATAAAGTTTAAGTGTTGTACGTAGCGTTTGACCTGTTTTCGGCGTCTGGACTGTCAGAATGCCATTGAATTTTGTCGCCGAGCGACCAAAATAAAGTAGCCAGTGGTGAAGCGAAATGAAATCGAGCGAACCTCTGGGTTTTAGGTCAGAATTTTTGCACTCTGAAGGAGTGCAACGAACGTATGATTCTATCGCTCCCTCGGAGCTATCTTCATTATTTGTAACAAATCCAGAGGTTTGTGCTTTCGCACTTCACCACTGGCTACTTTCTTGAGGCTTCTGCCAAAGCCTCGAATTATTCGAATACCTTTGAGACTTGAGCCCTCCCACGCATGTCAATTCTCTCAATCAAATTGATCAATTAATCACCAAAGCGCGAAACTTCTCTTCCTTCGAGAGGCATCACCGGTCGGTAGTTTCCACAAGCATCTTAGCAAAGGATTCGAGTTGCGCTTTTGAAGCGGTAACGGGTCTTTTCATAACATACCAACTCACGACTTCCGAGCATGGCGGAGTCGTCAGAGATCCCTGGTAGTTGTAATAGCTGGTTTCTTTTGGAAACAGACCATCAGATCGATCTTGCCTTCGCCGTTTTTGAGCCGGGAAGTCTTTTATATACTTTGTGAAACGCTTTGGACACGAAGGCGTCAGGGCGACCGTTGAAGTACCGTTTAATGTTTACCCACCCATCTCTATTTTTACGATCGCCTTTCCAAGACCGGTAATATAAAGCGTTTTGTGATCGTGTGACCAAAACATACCCGTTAAGAGTCCGGGTAGCGGTTGTGCCGTTTCGGGAGTGACCAGGGACAAAAGCGGTTTGCCCAAATTGCTATTGATGACCCAGGTATTTTGCGCCGCGCTGTTCGCAGTTGAAGGTGCCGAAAAAAGGGTGTGAACACTTTTGCACTTCGCGTCGATGGCGACCACGATGTTGGACAGCGGTGAAGCCACTGCGAGATTGTCCTTTGAATCAATTGCGATATTGTCGGGTGTCAGCACATATGCGTAGGTTTCGCGATTTGAAACAGCGGGCGAATCGAGGTTTACGTCAAAGCTGAGAACTCGGTTCATCATCGTTTCGGCGACAAATAGCTTGGTCTCCTTGTTGTTTAAGGCAATTCCGTTGGCAAAATATATATTTGAGGCGACCTCGACAGCGATATCGACAAACTTGCTTTTCCGCCACTGGAGAAAGTAGATCGTACCGCTGCTGACGGGCCGGTTGATGGCTTCGTATAGCAGCCCGAATTTTTCGGCCGGATTTCTTGCTGACTGCGTAAACCAGATATTGCCGCGGCTGTCTCTGACCAAGGAATTGACCCCAAATTTATGTTTGTAAACGACCTCAACCATTTCGGTTGCGGAATCGACCCGATAGATGTGGCCGCTGTAAACGTCCGCGACGAGGAGATGACGTTTGTCTTTTTCAAGGAATACACCATTTGGCGCCGCCGGGAAGTTTGGCGGGTTGTTTGAGAAGCCGGCTTCCTTAAATTTGCCAAATGCTCTTGATCTTCCATTTTTATCAATTACTCTGAGGCCGGCCTGCTCATCAGCCACTACGATCCGTCCGTCGCGTAAAGCTTTGCCGTCTTCGGGGCGGTTGAGACTTTGATTCTTTGGAAAAACGTTTGAGGCGTTAAATCTCAAAGAAGGGAAACTTGCCGATTGGCATGGTTTCTGGGCCTTTACATCGGACGCAGAAATCAAAAGTGCGTTTCCAACGATTAAAAATATACTAATTAGCAGCTTCATAGTTTGTACATTATTATTAGAAACCGGGTTTAGTTCAAGAAAATTCGAGATAATGGAAAGCAATATAGGGCAGAAAATAGAAGAATTTGAAAAGAAACGGGCTGAGCTTTTCGAAATGGTGGAGTCTCTCAGTGTTGAAACGATCAGCGCGAGACCGATCGAAGGGAAGTGGTCGATTCTTGAGATCGTTGAGCATCTTGCGAATGCCGAAGCAGACGTTCTTGGAGGCCTGCCCGAATATGATCAGCTCGCTGGCAAGCGGCAGAGCCTGAAGGACGGGTTGATGTACCGGATCGTTCTGTTTGTCCTAAGGGTTGGAATTCCGGTAAAAGCGCCGTCAAAAAAGGCGCTGCCGGAAGGAGGAAGATCTCTGGCAGAGATTCGCCTCAAATGGGATAAAAGCCAAGAATGGTTTAAGGATCTTGTTGCAGATCTTGATGAAAGTGGCTTGCAGAGGGCCGTTTTTTATCATCCGGTAGCGGGTCCGATCAATCCGGAACAGGCCGTCGTCATGAGCATCGCTCATATCGATACGCACCGAAGGCAGATAGCAAAACGGCTGGATCTGATCGAAGGCGAGCGGGCATCCTGATTTTCTGATTCGGTCTAAATCCTTTTCATAATACCGACTTCTTGTTTGGCATATAGTCTGGATTCGAAAAATGGAACTTCGGTTGTAGAATTGCAGCTAAGACTATACGACAATGATAAGTTACGAAATAACCGCGGAAGTTAGGGCAGATCTGATTGAAAAGTTTGAATCTTTTATGCAAGAGAAGCACATTCCTGATCTGATCAAGACCGGGTGTTTTGAAAATGCCAAATACCAAAAGATCTCGGCGGGAAATTTTCGGATTTGTTATCTGGCAAAAACGCGGGAGAAACTAAATACATATCTAAAACTCAACGCGGAAGATTTGAGACAAGACTTTATCGATAACTTTCCGGAGGGTATAAAGATATCCCGTGAGATCATTGAAAAATAACGGACAGCATTAATTACTTTAAGGAAAAACAGTCTCAATTCGACATAGGAACAAAATGCAATTATGAAAAAATTGGCAAATATCTATAAAAATGCAGGCGTGAAGCTGGGCTTGATATTTCTGACCGCCCTGATCGCTGCGGGCAGCTTAAACGGTGTGTTTGCTCAAACACCGGAAGAAGACCTCAAAAGGCGTCGGGCCGAAGCAGAGGCGCGCACCGCGGAGGCACGCGCGCGCGCGGCAGAGGCCCAGGCACGAACTGCCGAGGCGAATTCCCGCCGGAGCGAAATTGAGAACAGAAAAGCGGAAATCGATTTACTGAGCGCGGAAACAACTGTTTCAGGTGATCTCATAGAAAATGATATATCTGCTTACAAAGCCGTCTCGTGTGCAGCGTACGATATAAACCGACAGGTAAGAACGGCGAGCACGCAGATCGACCTTTTAATGATCTATAGTCCCAGATTTGCAAAAACAATGGCCGAGTATTCGGTTGTGATCAGTCAATTGGAGCGACTAAACGAGAGATACGAGGGGGCGTTTCGTCAGCCCCAGGCGGCGATCAGGGTCACTCAAAATGACCAAAAATCCGTGCCCGGAAACATTGCCTCGATCGTTGACCCGGCGAAACAGCTCAGTGCGCTGGCGATCGATACCCTGGCGCTTTTTAAGACCGACGTCGATATTACGAGCACGACCGTCGTAATTGGCAAAGACGAGTTTATCGCAAAGCTGCTGAACGGACTCAACGTTGAGGTCTATTACCCCGAAAAGATGATCCCGATGAACAACGGGAACTCACGGCTTCTAAACCTGCTCATCGATTTGGCCGACCAGCGGGTTAGATCTGAATACATTCTTAGACGGGAAACAGAGATGAATGAGGACGCATTTAAGCGAATTGCGCCCTCTCTTGAGGCCCTGAATGCGATTTACGACAATGTTGTAACCCAATTCTTTCAGATGAGCAGCATAACTGCCGACGATGCACGTGCGAAAGCAGGAAAAGTGAAGCAAACGAAGGAAGATTTCAACGTTCCGCGCAGGTCGATAGTCGATTATATGCGGGCCGAGGTAGCGTCCGGTATCATGAACGCGGAAGATAAAAAGCGAAAGTATTGGCTTGATGTACACGTAACGAAGGCTGCGAGCAATCAGCGCAATAAGAGCAGTGCGCTGGTTGATATTTTTACGGGCGGACAAAGGCTCTCTTTCAGCGGCGGCTCGATCGTAAATTATCGGATTTTTAATTCGAGCGGAAGGGTGATCGCTTCTGATACGATCCTTACATACATGCCGTATAAGCGTTCGAAAAAGATCGCTGAATACCAGTGCCGGCGCGTGGCAGATATTCCCTAGGAATCTTGTCGCCGCAAGAAAATTATTAAAGCAGACCGGGGTCTTTCACAACGCCGATAAATGGCAGATTTCGAAATCTGCCGGCCACATCCAAACCGTAGCCGACGACAAACTCATTCGGGATCGTGAATCCGCAGTAGTCGACCTTGAGATCTTTATTGATCCGAGGTTCTGGTTTGTCAAGAAGGGTAGCGATCCTGATGGAGTTTGGTCCACGCGTTTCGAGAAGGTCGACGAGGTGGGTCAGTGTGAGTCCGGTATCAATTATATCTTCGACAATAATTATGTCCTTTCCGCGGATCGGCTTCATAAGATCTTTAATGATCTCTACGTCCCCGGTTGAAACGGTCCCGTCTTTGTAGCTGGCAACAGCCATAAAATCGATCTCAAGATTGAGGTCGATCTTTCGCATGAGATCGGCCATGAAAACACAAGAGCCCTTCAGTACGCCGATCATGATCAGGTCTTTGTCTTTATATTCGCTGGTGATCTGCTTACCCAATTCCTCCACGCGAGTCTTTATTTCCTCGGCCGTGAACATTGTCTTGAGATTTGGATTTGAAAATTCAGTATGATCCTGGACAGGTTGAGTTTCCACAATTGGTCTCCGTAATTTGATTGAAAAACTATTTCGAAATAGTATTTGAGCATATAGGAAAGGTCAAACTTCACTAATAGAAATTGTTCATTTAGTTGTCTCGATCGGGAGTCTTTAGAAAAAAGAGCCGGAACTGAGTTTGGAATCGTTTTAGCAGGAAATATGGCAAGTCAGGAAAAAAGAGATCAGATTCGAGCACTGGTAAAGCAGGTGTTGGATAGCGTGCCATCGGGCAGTGAGCCCGGCCGGCACGATCCAGATGCGGCTGCTACAAGCCTGCCAGTGAAAACTGACAGTGCTTTTGACCGCGACGAATCGGCAAAAAGCCTTTTGACTGAGGATGATTTTCGTGGACTTGAAAATGGCGCGAGGGTTCGAATCGCCGAGACCGCCCGTTTGACGGCGTTGGCGAATGATCTCGTTCGCGACAAGCAACTGCATTTAGTAAGAAAGGTGCCAAGAGTAGCTTCGTTTAAGGTCGAGACTGTAGGGGTCGGCTGCGATCATGGCGGCTTTGAAATGAAAGAGCATCTAAAGGAGTGCCTTGCCGATCAGGGCTTGCGGGTGCGTGATTTCGGTACTCACTCCAAAGACGCAGTCGATTACCCGGATCATGCACAAGCGGTGGCGCAGGCGGTCTCAAGTGGGAATATTGACGTCGGTATCGTCATCGATGGTGCGGGAATCGGTTCGGCAATGGCGGCGGGAAAAGTGCCGGGTGTTCGTCCGGCTGCTTGTTACAATGTTGCCCTGGCAAAAAACTCGCGTGAACACAACGGTGCCAACGTTTTAACCCTTGGGAGCGGACAAAATACGCTCGATGAGGCAAAGGATATAGTTTACGCATTTCTGACCCATGAAATAACCGAACCGAGGCACAAGAAACGCGTTGGAAAAATCGATGCGATTGAGCGACAATATCGTCAGTGAACAGTGA
>JABDJV010000298.1 GCA_013003295.1 Pyrinomonadaceae bacterium
CATATTTATCGGGTCACAGACGGGCGGACTGTTCTGGCACTGAAGGTCTGAACTCGGACAAGGGTTCCCCGTCGGGGCGCCAATTCCGGCACATAAAAGATCAAGTGCGTCATTACAATGTCCTTGGCATTCAGGACCACCTGGGCTATTGATTCCGCAAGCGCAATCTACCGGGTCGCCGGGATTTCCGGTACAGGCAATTACGGACTGAGCGTGTGAAGAGGCAGGCGCAACCATCGAACTGACGATCGGGAGCGCTACAACTGTTGCAAATCCGACCTTTTTGATCACTTCGCGGCGCGAGGCACCGGCGAAGTTTGGTGCGAACTCACCGTCGAGTAAACCTTCTTTCGCCAATTGATCAAACGCCAGCAATACAAGATTTTCGTCAACCTTCGTTTTGAGTTGTGCGCTGAGCGCCATTGTGATCTCAATGGCGGTCTTTTTACCGTCGCAGAGTTTCCAAATCTCTGCTGATGTCTGGTTTAGGCATTTTGCCTCGTGAGATTTCAGGTCGTATATGAGCGTTTCGTCTCCAACTTCCTGCACCACTAGGTCCGAACTTCTTGCGGTTGGTCTGAATTCCATTCTTATTCCTCCATTCTCAAATCCGTTAATTGCGTAAAATTTGTTCGACTGCTTTCGTACCTGACGGCACACTTACACTTTTTCTGGGCACCGAATAAAGGTGGTAGTGTTTAACAAGAAGCTACAATTGCCGTCGGCGCAGTCACCGTTTTGATCTTCGGCTGCGCTAATGCATGCATAATTCCGAATCCAAATTTCTTAATTGTCCTTCTTCCCCAATACTTTTTTAGATAGTTGTCAATGTCGTCACTGCCCGAAAGCAGGTTGTCTTTTCTAAGTTGATAAATCGCAAATAAAATGAAATCGCTTGATACCCGCTTGCCAAAGTCGACATTCAGAACCTGCCGTATGTCATCCACATTTCGCTGACCGTCGCACAATTTCCAGATCACGCCCGATATTTCGTTTAGATAAAGCGCATGATTGGTATTTAGGTCGTACACAATGGTCTCGTCGTTGGACTTCTTAATGACGAGATCCGTCTGTCTTGCTACTGGCCTCAATTGCATCCTTCATTCCCCTGATTTAGTTCCGTAGCGAATAATTCTTTTTGTTGGTCCTTGCTTTTCACCTTCAAAACAGATCGAAAGCGCATTCGTAAGTCGTTGAAATGTGCGAATTTATCGACAAATCTCAAGAGAAAACACAAATTTGCAAAGAAGTATTTCGGGAATATACAAGAGCAGGAAAGATTTGAAAATACGTTTATGTGCGTAGAAAATTTGTAAACACTGTAATTATGGGACTTAGAGGGTCGGCGAGGACGCGAACCGGGCGGGGTTCTGACCGAAAGAGGCGTTAAACATAAGATCTAAAGAATCTAAATCACATGATGGATGAGCAATTGACGGCAAACAAAGGTGATCACATTTACGAATCGTTGCGAAAGATACCAAGGTCTGATTTCTTTCGAATCCGATGCGCCGGTCGTAGATTTATTCGATTCTCAAGATAGAACATCTGCGGGAGATCGGATCAGAATTGAGTCAAATTTTTTTTGTGTTCTTCGACCAAATATATTGTGTACCTTTTGGGAATAAGCTGCATATATTGTGGGTGAGAACACCTTTAGGTGAAACCCATTGTCATTTTGGTGCGAAACGGTAAACACTGTCTTGACAGGGGGTTACGTAGCCTCATGTCGTTAATAATCCAAACGAAATCGCCAATTTTCTGTGAATTCGCCGATTTACAAGGAGAAACTGCAGAATTGGAAGAAAAAACATTGACAAACTTTTGTTCTAAATGCTAAACATCCGGTACGTTCTAATTTTGAATCCGATAAATTTCGGATGAAACATCGGTCAATATTTTGACTGTTAATCGAGTGCGTTCCGGCCACCCGAAATTCGCTTCAGAGAGTTTCACCCTAAATTTATTTGGAAAATCGATTGTATTCACACTTTTAAACAATCAATCAAAAAACGAGCGAATATGGACAATCTGGTTCGGACGAGTCTCAAATCCTCGAAGTATCCGGGCAAAGAGTGATCCCTCCCTAATACGGCAGTCATTTGTGGCTGACGCTATTTCTTATGATTAAGAGTATTCGGTAAATGACCGGGTGAAACCGAAAATTTACCCCGGCGAATAAATTTAGCCGGAAAAGATGAGGGGCCGTACTATGAAAGTTTTGAGAAAACCCAAAGTAGTTAATCGTTTCGAAGCATCGATTAGCTCATTTCGAGCCGCGTTTGATCCAAAACCGATATCAAAAAACAGTCTGAATTTACAGCTGGCAACGATCGTTGCAAACCAGGTTTCGTATGGTGCCGGGCAGTGGTTGGAGTCGATTTTGGAAATTTGGCATCAAGGGGCAGTGGTCTTCAACGAGGCGGGAGAGATCATCCAAACAACCGAATTCACCGAAAAAATGCTCGAGAAGTATTTCCCGGATAGCGAATTTGCCGCCGACAGGCTGCCTGAAGCAATTGAAGAATGGATGGCTCCCAGCCGTTTTTCTGACTCTGATGATGACGTTGTTCTTTCAGGGGATCCGTTCATAGTCGATCTGGATGGCGATGAATTGCGGATTCAACTTATTGTAGACAACGCATCTTTACGCAAAACTCTCCTGTTTAAGGAAACCCTGCAAATCAAACCATCTGCCCTGATGAAACTGGGTTTAACAAAACGGGAATCCGAGGTCCTGTTCCTGATAACGAAAGGAAAGACCAACCCCGAGATCGGTCTGCTGCTTGAAATAAGCAAAAGAACCGTTCAGAAACACGTCGAACACATTTACGTAAAACTGGGAGTTGAAACCAGAACGGCGGCGATGCTCCGGGTTCACGAAATGGGATTTGAGGTAAGTCCTTAATAAAGATTCTAGTTATTGGAGTATGGTTTGGCCGCATGCCTTCCGAGGGCTGGCTCTGACTTCTACGTTTATCATAATTCACTCGCCACACGATCGCGCTTTATGTTAGATTACCCGTTCCGGTGATCTGAATGGCTATCTCAATTCAAATAGAGGACAAGTCTTACCGCGTTGAGCCCGACTCGGCCCTGGATATCTCAATTCCGCTACGGTTTAACGGCGATCAGCCAAATGCCTACGATGTCGAGAAAGCCACTTCAAAACCGGTCGAGGCAGGTGAGTTGGTTGGTGATACACGGCTTGGCGGAAGCGTAAACTTTGAGCAGTACAAATTTATCCCGCACTGCAATGGAACCCACACCGAATGTATCGGACATATTACGAACGATAGAATTTCCATACGGGAATGCTTAATGGATGCTTTTATTCCGGCGACTTTGATCTCGCTAATCCCTGTGGGTTTTGCGGAATCGGAAGACAATTATTCTCCGGAATTTGGTGATCAGGACAAACTCATCACGAGGGATTCGATCGAGCATCTAGTACCCGAGATCCAATATGATGAAGCGCTGATTATCCGAACGCTTCCAAACAATGTCAGCAAGCTAAATCAGCAATACGGAGAATACATACCGCCGTTTTTTTCAAATGAGGCAATGGAATTGATAATCGATCTGGGCGTGAAACATATGCTTGTTGACCTTCCCTCGATCGATCGGATTTTTGATGGCGGCGCGCTCACGAATCACCGCAGGTTTTGGAACGTTGAGGATGGAAAGTTTGAAATCAACGAGAACAGCCGAACGGGTTCCACGATCACCGAACTGATATACGTTCCGGACGAAATAAAAGACGGCAAATATCTGCTAAATCTACAGATCGCCGCCTTTGAATCAGACGCAAGCCCGAGCCGCCCGCTGCTTTTCAAGCTAAAATAGTCTCACTTCTTACCGTCAGTCCGGGCCCTCTCGATCGCTGCCAATTTTGATTTGAGTTCACGCATCAGGTCGCACATTTCCGCAACAAGAGTGACCGCATCTTCCCGTTTGTAGAGGGTCTTTGTCTTTGGATCGATCATCGTTTTCGAGATTCTCAGTGAGATCTTGTCGATTCCCAAACCCGCGCAGGGGTCCTTCATTTTTGCAAATATCGCATATAATCCGCCAATCGCCTTTAACGTATCCGTAGGAACCGGGGTCTTACCCTGCGCCTCCAAAAAGAATCCGACCGGCTGCTCAATAATATCGGGAACCCAAAACCAGATGCTCGGCACCTCGGCAAAATTACTGCTATCGATCAGGTCGAGCCTTTGGATCATCGTAATCAAATACTCGTTTCTTGCCCGTTTCTTCTGACGCTCTTCTTCGTTTTGCTTAGCTATACCCTCCGCACGTGTCCGTTCACGCCCAGCGGCTTCCTGCTCCTTTTTGTAGGCCTCACAGTCGTCCTTCGCTTTCTTCAGGCAATCCTCATAGGCTTTTTTGGCCGTGTCGGCCGCTTCTCCCGCTGACTTTGCAGCCGCCTCGAGCGGCGCAGCAGCCTTATTTGCGGCATCGGCAGCCGCCTTGGCTTCTCCGGCCTTGGTTTTCGCTTCGGCCGCCTCACGTTTTAACTTTTCAATGTTGGCCAATCTTTCTTTTCGGGCTTGTCTTAATGCTTCCCTCCCGCCGAGCGCATTGGCCCTTTGCTGATACTGCGCGGCTGTCATTTTGCCCGCCTGATAATCCGCAAGAAGTTTTTCTCTTTTTCCTTTCAGCCAATCTTCGTCAGCCGAGGTAAAGGTCTCGCCGTCGGAAGTTATGCTGCCGCTGCTGGCGCTTGCTTTGGGTTCGGCCGCACGGGCGGCTTTGTCTGCCGCCTCGCGGGCCTCATTGGCCAGTTTATTTTTAGCATCCGCATTCTCGCGTGCCATTTTGGCCGCGGCTTCGGCTTCGGCAGCCGCTTTTTCTTTTAAATTTGCAGCCGCTAGCAGATCCTCACACTTTTTCTCAATTTCATCACACGGGTTCTCTTTATCAGTAGTGTTTGTCTGGTCTTGCCCGGTCTTTTTCGATCTATCGGAGGGGGAATTATTTGTTGCCGGATCGCCGGGCACGGTCAGGATCACGGGCAATATCTCGCGG
>JABDJV010000303.1 GCA_013003295.1 Pyrinomonadaceae bacterium
ATATCGTATTTATGAAGGCCGCAGACGGGCGATCATAGAAAAGTCCATAGCCGCCACGGATTACCATCTTATCAGTAACCTTCAGCGCCATACCGAATCTCGGCGCGAAGTTGTTTAAATCTTGCCCATTTAAGGTGTGTTCATTGTTGACGGTTTGGGTTACTCCGATCGCACCGTCAACAACGGCGAGTCCTGTGTTCTGAACGTTATTCGGAACGATGAAGCCGGAAATTGGATTATCACATAACGCTAGGTTTCCACCACCTGTAAAACACGACTGGAATGGTGCAAGATCGAAATTACCGATCCGGCCGTTTTTCTCTGTCGGCCACATGAATACTTCGTATCTTACCCCTAAGTTTAGAGTAAGCCGATCGTTAACTTTCCAATCATCCGTAAAGTAGAATCCGAGGTCCTTGAATCGAAACTCCTTAAACGTGATTCCGTATTGGGTATCCGCTTCCGTGGCATTTCCCGATAGCAGCTGAGTAAAGTTGTCGAATTTCTCAAACTCGGTCGCCTGCTCCTCCGGTAAATCAGTATCAAACTGGTGACGCTTAAACTCTCCTCCAAATTTGAAGTTGTGGTTACCGGTACTGTAGCTGAGATTATTGGCGATGCTAAAAGTGACCTGCTTGCGCTGGTTAAACGAATCGTTTGGTCCGCCGAGTGAAAAGTTTGAAATACTCCTCCGTCCAACGAAGTGCCCCAAACGGCGCGTCGCGATGCTTGAGTCAAAAAGCGATGCCGGATTAATAATTCCGACCGCATCGTTTGTAAACGCATCGGTAATAAAAGGATCGTCCAATCGACGGGTATTGTTTAGAGAAAAGTAGCCAAACCTTAATTCGTTTATCAGGTTATTGGAAAAAACATGCGTGTCGGCAATCGAAAGCGTTCGATTTTGATCGGCCCGTCTAAGAGTAAACGGAGATACCAGACTGCTGGGATCCGGAAACGAGTCAAGTCCCGGAAAATTCGAAAAGAAGAATGTTCCGGTCAAATTGTTATTCGGGGTAAGTTGTCCATCGAGCCGGGTAGAAAACTGGTGCTGCTCAAAACTGGAAGGCTGAACGTTCAAAACCTCGATCAGCGGATTATTTCTCTGCAGCGTACGCGTGGTGGAAGTCGGGAAAAACCCGTAAGTAAAAGTCTCCGTGCCGGCCTCGTCAACAATTCCCAACGGCGTGAAGTTAGTCGGTGTTTGAATTACAAATCCGCCCGTAACAGGATTCTGTAGGTTAAACAGATTGAACGCCACATCACTTATATCATTCGCGGTCAAACATGTTGCCCCGGCACAACCGTTAAATTGGTTAAAGGCTGCGGCGATAGACGCTCGTGAACGATCATTACCCAAGGCCGTTACCGCCTCAGGTAGGACCGTCCTTGAGCGAGCCGTAGAGACCAAACCAGTGGTCGAATCCGTATACTGATAGGAGCCAAAAAAGAAAAACCTGTCTTCTACTATCGGTCCGCCAATCGTGAAACCCGTTTCAGTGCGATCCGCCTGGGGTTTCTCAAAACCTGCCTAGTCAAGGAAAAATTCGTTCGAGTTAAATGCCTTGTTCTGCAAATAGTAATATGCTGAACCTCGAAAATCGTTTCCACCGCCTTTAGTAACTAGCTGAAAATTGCCTCCTCCGCTTCTTCCTGTCGAAGCATCGTAAAGACTTGTCTGGAGTTTAACCTCTTGAAGAGTCTCGGGAGCTGGCGCGATATTGTCGTTTAGTGAACCTTCATTGCTAGTTATGTTGGTCGCGTCGATGCCGTTAAAGAACAAACTCGTGGAGGTCGTCCTCGTTCCATTTACGGAGGGTGAAATATTTCCATTTCCGTTTACACCAACCGGAGAAAGTTCAGACGAAACACCGGCTTCCGATGATAGCAGACCGGTAAAACTTCTGGTCGAAGTCGGAAGTTTCGTAACTTCTTCGCCCGTGATCTGTCTTGAAATCGCAGCTGATTCGGATTGAACAAGTGGCTGATCGCTGGTGATTGTGACCACGTTTTCGATTCCTCCAACTTCCAAGGTAGTTGCAAAACTGTGTGGAACCGAAGCTTCAACTTCAATGTTTTCACTTATACTTTTTTTGAATCCTTCTTTTTCAAAAGTTACTGAGTATTTCCCAACCGGCAAAACAGTCGCCTTCCAGCGTCCCTCACCATTGGTAGTAGTTGTTCTGGTCAGGCTTGTGCCTTCATTTCTAATTGTTACCGTAACGCCTTGAACCACCGCTCCCGTAGGGTCCAAAACGCTTCCGCCAAGGCTTCCGTTTGCTTGGGCTAATACGCTCTGTGCCGCGAATAAAGCGATACAGACAGGCAGTGCAACGCCCTTCATAAATCTTCTAAAATGCATCATCGTCTCCTTAAATTTTCGATCGAACGTAGAAATGGAGCGAGCAAGAATTTGATTACTCCTCGCCAGCTCAATATCTGTTCATCGAGTTATTAGATTTTTATAAGATTTGATTTTCAAGAGACAGAATATGCCGGGTAGGTTACAGGGATATGAGAATTATTTTAAATTACGGTGAAAAGAATGTTACTAAATCCTTAAAACGTAACCCGCCATCGAATCGATGGCGGACTAAAAGAAAAACATTTATTGGTTCAATTGAAAGAAACTTCAGTGAGCATTTTCTCAGCCTCTTCGACCCCACGGTCTATCTCCTTACGTAGATCGTCAATGCTTAACGCGACGATTCGATCTGGAGTTACACCGATCTTTTCATAGACTTTTCCTTTTGCGGATAAGAAACCGATATCGCTTATATGCAGTTCGCTTCCGCCTTTTAATTGATGCTTTCTTGAAATACCGAGCAAACATCCGCAACTTTGCCGGCCAATTATCTTAGCCCGGCCCAATTCCTGCAAACTGCTCGCAAACAGCTCCGACCCGCTTGCTGAGAATTTACTCGTTAGGATAACGACAGGTTTTGAATAGATTTGTCCGCCCCTTTTTCCCGCAGAGAATTCCCTCAATGATTGCCGCGTCCCTCCGCGCCGCCGCATAAATTTACCAAAGCGTTTCTTTTCGTTAATAAACGCGCCGGCCATCCGCAGCACTTCATTAATACTTCCGCCGCCGTTGTACCGTAGATCGATGATCAAACCCGGCGCATCCTTTAACTCGAGCAGTTCTTTTTTAAATTTTGCATAGATCGGTGCTCTGAAGCTCGTCACGGCGATGTATCCAAAACCCGATTCGAGAATGTCGCCGAACGCTTCTGACTTATCGTCTACAACGGTGCGGATCAGACTTACTTCAAATTCCTTCCCGTTCTCATCGGTGAGTCCAATTTTGACACTGGTGTTTCGCTCACCGCGCATGATAGTTCTATAGGTAAGAATTTCTAATGCCCGCGGCGATGAAGAACTCCCGACCGTTTTCTGAACTTCGACAAATTTTTCTTCTATATCCTCTCCATCCACCGTTCTGATGATCATTCCGGGCTTTACTTTAGCCAGCGGTCCGCTCGCATCTGGCAACACTCTTTCAACTACCGTCTTTCCTTCAACGCGCGACAACAAGAGCCCGGCCGTGACTCCTTTTCTGGCCCGCCGATCGCGTGCTTCGCGCGGCGTCAAAAAACGCGTGTGCGCGTCGTTCATTCTGCCGACCATATTCTTCATCAGAAGGTAGAAGTCCTTGTCGGAAACTGTCACGGCGGTTTTAGCCGCATATTCACCTTTGAGCCCCTTCCAATCGACGCCGTTCATTTTTGGATCATAGTAGCGATCGTTTACAAGGTTCCATACTTTCGTGAATATCTCACTTTTGTCTTTTTGGGAAAGATGCGGCTGGGTCTGGGAATACGAGAATTGGGCAGAGCACGCGGCGGCGAGAAATAAAGCCAGAAAAAATTGTGCGTATCTATGCCTGAGACGAAAACCGAACCGTATGTAAGTCATAACCTAAATCTAACGCCTAATATATAGAACTTAAGATATTTGCCCTGCTTTTACTACGATTTTTTATTTCAAAAGGTTTGAAGAAAAAGAAAGCGCACTTACGCGGTAATGAAAATTTGGGTCCATTTGGGAGCGTTGGACCCAAATTGAACGGTTTACAAATATGAGCCTTCAATCCGGGCCGGAGGCTTGATCCGAATATGGTAGTGATTGCCATGATTGGGTTCTTGGGTACTCAAACGTTTCTTAATAAACCTTGGGTCATTAAAAAATATGAACCGGGTGTCCATTTTCGATTTTATGGCCTCGACCTGAGCAAGTGCCGCTTCAAAATGAAAAAGTTTTGTGTAGTTATGCCCGGCCAATTTGTCCCAGGCATTCGTTTTCGGCGGAAGCAAGGGCAGACGCATATCAACATCCAATCCGGTCTGATGACTTTTATGACCGCTCGCTTTTCCGCCCTTCATTGGCGTAAGGTCGCGAATCCACATCGGAGGCGTGTCAGGGATAAGCATCGCTTTTGTAAGATAAGCCATTCCGGCATACTGGATGCGATCATTCATCCACGTTGTCGTCCAGCAATTGGCGGTGTGATGAAGAGGCGTCATCCGCCAGCCGATTCCGGTTCTGCCGGTCATGTTGATCCAGCCG
>JABDJV010000319.1 GCA_013003295.1 Pyrinomonadaceae bacterium
AGGTAGGGACGAAAGGTTGAGCGTTGATGCGCTCAGACGCAGTGCGGCCAACACATTTGCAGTCGCGAATCCGCATCTTTTTATTCCAGGAGCCGGGTTATTCGTTGACTGGTCGATTGTTATCCCAAATCATTGTAGAATTTCGCAGATGGAAAAAATCGCGCAAAAGCCGGATAAAAAGGAGGTGACGCAAATCAACCCGACGGATACCGAATTGGCCGTTATCGGTACTTTGGAGCGATTCGGATTCTGGCTGACTCACCGTATGAATCTCGGTGTCTGGAAGCGGTTTTGGGGCTTTTGTCAACGGCATATCGGTTCGCTATGGATAAAGATCTGCACATACAATTTAATGAACGTATTCGGCGTCGAGAATTTCGAAAACAGCGATTCGTCGCGCCCGCTTTTATTGGTCGCTAATCACCGCTCGTTTTTTGACATGTATTGCGTTTCGAGTGTTATATTCCGTCAGACAAGGCGGCCGATCAAGCTCTTCTTCCCGGTCAGGGCAAAGTTTTTCTACGATAACCCAGTCGGTTGGTTCGTCAACCTCGTTATGGGATGGTGGTCGATGTATCCACCCTTTTTTCGGGAGGCAAAGGATGCAAAAAAGCGCGAATTTGACAAATATTCGCTTCGGCGTTTGATCCAGATCTCGTCGGAAGGCGAAGCGCACGTGATCGGTTTTCACCCTGAGGGTAAGAGAAATTTGAATCCGAACCCGTATGAATTTGAACGTGCTCAGCCCGGGGTTGGAAAAGTGATAATGGAGGCGAGACCGCAAGTGATCCCCGTATTTATCACCGGCCTCGGGAACCATCTTCCGAAACAGATCCTGGGAAATTGGACCGGCGGGGAAAAAGTTCGTATCTGGTTTGGAGACGAAATTGATCTTTCTGAGTTCTATGATCAACGTAACTCCGTCCGTACTCACAAGAAAATTGCTGATTTTTTAATGGAAAAGATAGGTGAGCTTGGAAAAAGGGACCGGGAGTTTATGAAAGAAGTCAGCGGTCAATGATTCCCGCTGGTTCGCAGAAAAAATGGTAAGATAACTTCAAACCACAAGAACAGGCGCTTAAAACTAATGAAATTAATTTCTTTTCTACTTTTTTTAGCGATTTTTTGTTGCCTTGTAAACGGCTGCAGCAGCACTAGAAAAGAATCGCGGGTTGAATCTCAAACTGCAGAAAGGTCCAAGGGTGGGGTGCCTGAAGAGACAAATGATCCGAATGTAGAAGCCGAAGCTCGGGAGCGTAATGCAAAAGCAGGTGATTCGAAATCGAAAGCGGCTTGTTTGAGCGTGGATGTCGGCAAAAAGTTTCCGCTGAAGAGTCAGACATTTCCGATAGATTTTGAACCATTCCGGGATTCCTGTTTTGTTACCTATCATGATCCCGAAAATTCAGATCCGCCGATCGGCTCCGAGATCGGTATTTTCAAAAACGGTCGAAAGATCTACACATTTGAAACACGCTATCATGCCGATGCCGCCACTTGCTGGGTCGAAGCGGTGTCGTTTCAGGACCTAAACGCCGATAAACTTGTCGATATCATTGTCGTTGGAAAATGCGGGGCTAAATCGGGTGATATGCAGGGAAACGAAGTTTTTATAAACACCGGAAAGGGCTTTCATACATCGGTTGCGGCAAACGACAAGCTCGAACAATTTACGAAATTAAAGGACATCGCGGAATTTGTTAAAAAGAACAAAACAGAATTTATCCTCAAAGGTTAATCCCAAACTGCCGCTGGTCATTGTGAACCCGAAATCTGCGGGTGGCGCAACAAAAGGCAATTGGTCCGGCATAGCAAGCGATCTGCGGGCGCATTTCGGAGCGTTTCAGGTGGCATTTACGAAAAGCGGTGGTGATGGAATCACCCTGGCGAAAGAGGCTGCGGAAAACGGGCGTGGGTTTATCGTTGCCTGCGGCGGCGACGGTACCATAAATGAAGTTGCCAACGGAATCATGCAGGCCGGCGATACGGAGATCGAAATGGGCATTTTCCCTTCCGGGACCGGCGGAGATTTTCGCAAGACCCTTGGAATACCAGTAGAGGCGAGAAAAGCGGCAAAAGCGCTGCGGGAAGGAGAAACCAAACGTATCGATCTCGGAAAAGTGACCTATATGAATTCGAAACAGATTTACGAATCGCGATATTTCCTGAACGTCTCCTCGTTTGGGCTCAGCGCAGAGATAAATCAGCGGGTTAGCTCCAATTCGTTCTTCAAATGGCTGCCATTTGGCAAGACGCTGAAGGGCAAAGCGAAATTCGCCTACTCGACCGTACAAGAGGTACTTGAATTCGATGCAACACTTGTTAATGTAATAGTTGATGATGGGGAGACTAAAACATTGCAAACACTCAACTTTTGTGTATGCAATGGCCGTTTCTTTGGCGGAGGCATGAAGATCGCGCCAAACGCAAAGATCGACGATGAGCGTCTCAATTTGATCAACATCGGAGATATTAAAACAGCTCGAATCCTGAGAAAGGGCTACAAACTATATACCGGGTCGCACCTTGACCTTCCTGAGGTTAAGGATGCGCTGATAAAAAAAGTGCAGGTGTCTCCTGCCGATGAGAATGAATCAACAAGAATCGAAGCCGATGGCGAAATCCTGGGTACGCTTCCGGCAACCTTTGAGATCGTACCGAAGGCCCTGAAAATGCGGATAGCACGTGAGGAAAACTAATGTCAAAGACCTTCTGCCAGCGACTGATCGACTCCTGCGAACTGCATTCGGAAAAGGTAGGGATGCGGATCGTCGGCGACGATAGTGAATCCGTCACTTTTGGCGAAATGCTGCGGCAAATCCGAAGTATCGGGTATCGGCTGAAGCAGGAAGATGTAAAGCTTGGCGATCGGGTCGCGGTAATCGGCGAGAACCATCCGTGTTGGGCAACCTCTTATTTGGCAACACTTTACATAGGCGCAGTTTGTGTTCCGCTTGATCCCCATGGCGAGATCGAAACGATTACTAACTTTCTTGAAGATTCCGAGGCAAAGGTCGCCTTCGTTTCACCCGAAGTTACTGAGAAATTCCACGAAATACAGGAAAAACTAGGTCGGAGCATTCCGACGGTTGTATGGCGCCACGAAAACTCCTCAAACGGTTTCCAAAAGTTTGAAGATTGGTCCAAAACCGATTTCCCTGCTGACTTTGCTCAGAGTCCGCCTCCGGCAACGAATGAAGACAATGCGATATTGATCTACACGTCCGGGACCACGGGCAAACCGAAAGGCGTCTTGCTTTCGCACGGCAATATAGCGGCGGAGCTTGATGCGATCGATGAAGTATTGGAATTCACCGATAAAGAATCGGTTTTAAGTCTTCTCCCATTGTTCCACGTCTATCTGCAGATCGTTAACCTTTGGCTGGCCGCAACCAAAGGCGCTGAAGTCTTCTATTTAAAGGAGTTATCTCCTGACGAGCTTTCGAAGGGAATGCTCGAAAGTAAAATGACGGCGCTGGCCAGCGTCCCAAGGCTCTGGTATCTGTTTCACAAAAAGATCTTCGATACGGTTGACAGCCAGCCCAAAATTCTCCAATTACTCGTCCGTGCGATGCTGAAAACCAATGGATTTACCAGAGACTATCTTGGCATCAACCTCGGAAAGTTGTTCTTTAAAAAAGTTCATGATTCATTTGGCGGCAACCTTGATCTTGCGGTTACTGCCGGCTCCAGATTTGACGAGGATGTCGCAATCGATTTTCATCGTTTGGGTTTCAACATTCTGCAGGGTTATGGATTGTCAGAGACCAGCGGTGCGGCGACGGGCACCTATATTGACGATAACCGGGTGGGTTCAGTGGGCAAACCGATGCTGGGTGTCGAGGTAAAAATTAACGACCCGGACGAAAACGGCGAGGGTGAAGTCCTGATCAGGGGTGCGATGGTTTTTGACGGTTACTACAAAAACCCCGATGCGACCAAAGCCGCATTCACTGAGGACGGTTGGTTTAAAAGCGGCGATCTTGGCAAGTTCGATAACGATGGACATTTGTACATCGTAGGTCGCGCAAAAGACGTGATCGTATTGCCTTCGGGAAAGAATGTTCACCCCGAGGATTTGGAGGTTCACTATTCCAAGTCACCCTTGGTTGGGGAGATTTCCGTGCTCGGCGTCGAGGATAGATCGGCAGCGCATAAAGGCGCCGAAAAGCTGGTGGCAGTAGTTGTTCCCGATTTTGACTATCTTAAACTAAATAAAATTGCCAATTCAAAAGAAATGGTCAGATTCGAATTGGATAATCTCGGGCGTGAACTTCCTGAATATCAAAGGGTTAGGGACTACATTGTCCGCGCCGAACCGATTCCGAGAACGGCTACCCGCAAGATAAAAAGATTCGAACTCCAAAAGGAAATCGAACAAAATGGTATTTCAGGCGGAGATACCGCTGATCTGAAAACATGGGTATTGACTGCTGAAGATAATGAGTTGCTGAACTCGATGGCCGGAAGGGCTTTACGGGCAGCGATCAAACAACAGAAAAAGGATCTTGACGATTTCCATCCGGAGATGAATCTTGAGATTGACCTGCGGCTTGATTCGCTGGCCCGTGCTGAGATACTGGCCGGGTTGGAGCAGTCGTTTGACTTCGAATTCGATAGTGAAGAAGCGACCAGTGCCTTTTCCGTAGGCGAATTGATTGAGCTGACTCAAAAAACTGCTGATTCTGAAAAATTTGAAGGAGAGATCTCGGCCGAATTTAATTGGAAAAAGATCATTGCGGAGACTGATAAGGAGGTTCCCGAGCTGAGAAGCGTTCTGCGGGAAAAACCCCTCTTTTCGATGGCTGCGTTCCTATTTCTAAAGCTCGCCTATCTATTTTCGAGAGTATTTCTCAGACTGGAAGTTTCGGGGCTGGAAGAATTGAAAAAACTCGAAAAGCCATTTCTGATATGTCCGAATCACCAAAGTTTTATAGATCCTTTTGTAGTTTGTTCGGTTTACCCTTATTGCGTTTTAAAAGAGACTTTTCACGTCGGTGCGAGCGAATATTTTCAAAATTTTGTGACGGCAAACCTAGCCAAATTCCTGAGTGTTGTACCGATCGATGCAGATACTCAAATCCTGAAAGCGATGAAAGCAGGGGCTATCGGGCTGAAACACGGCAAGATTCTCAATATTTATCCGGAGGGTGAGCGGGCATTCGATGGTGAATTGCATCCATTTAAAAAAGGCGCAGCGATTCTTGCCTCCGAGCTTGACTTACCCATCGTGCCGGTAGCGATCGACGGTCTTCATAAGGTTTGGGCGAGGAGATCCAGAAGGATCCGGCTTTCGAAAGTAAAGATACGGTTTGGAAAACCCATCTATTCGGAAAAGTTACGCGTAGATGATAGCAACGCCGATGAGAGATACGACGTTATCACGCAAGAATTGAAGGACAGGATCCAGAAAATGCTCGACCAGATGCGCCCGTAACCGGTTGATCAATAGTGAATTCTTTCCAAATCTGTTAAATTTTATTCATCCAGAAAAATATTTAGAGGTGAAATATTATGCCATCAACTGCGATTAATTTTGGTCGGGTATTAATTATTGTCGGTATTATCGGTTATATCTACGGTTTTATGGGCGGCTACGCCAGCCCAACCGCCTTGATACCGGCATTTTTCGGAATTGTCCTGATGATTTTGGGGCACCTTGCGCGTGCTAAGGACAGCTTACGGAAACATCTGATGCATGCTGCCGTAATTGTCGCGCTGATCGGGTTTCTAGCTTCTGCCGGACGTCTCCTTTCAAAGATAACCGAAATAACTCTTTCGGCCGCTTACATCTCGCAGATAACGATGGCAGCAGTATGCTTCCTGTTTATTGCCGTCAGTGTCCGGTCCTTTATAGACGCGAGAAGATAGCGTCAGGTATCTATTGCTGAGATAGAGTTTTACTTAAGACCAAACGACTGCGCCGATAAGTGAACGCGCCCTGAGGTATTGATCCGAGAGCTTATGCGCCTGAGGAAGGCAGTTTCATTTCGACAAGCAGTCCTTTTTCGGTGTTCCGGGCAGCGATGCTTCCGTCATGTTTGCGGATCGCTTGCTCAGCAATCGCCAGACCGAGCCCAACGCCCCCGGATTTTCGGTCTCTTGCCTCCTGAATCCGATAAAAAGGCTTAAAGAGCTTTTCCAACTCTTCGGCGGGAACACCATCGCCGTAATCCCGAATCTTCAAGATTGCGTCCTGCTCAGATTTTTCGAGCGATACTTCCACCGAAGTCCCTTCAATTGTGTAGCGAACCGCATTACGGACAACATTCTCAACCGCCCGTTTTAGCAAACCCTCATCGCCATTCACGCTAACCGGATCATTTTGTAGTATTTTCACGGATTTCCTGTCCACTTTTGCCTCAAAATCTGCATCCGCAACAATCTGCTCAATAACTTTCGACATATCCACCGGCGTTTTTTCAAACCTCTGCGTTCCGGTCTCAAGCTTCGAAAGTGTCAAGAGCTGACCGATCAGGTCGTTAAGACTTTCCGATTCGCGTTCCAGTCTTTCAAGAAGCGGAAGAGTCTCTGGATTCGACTTAGCGCGCGCAAGCTCAAGCGCAACGTTCATACGTGCAAGGGGCGAGCGCAACTCGTGTGAAATGTCTTGCGTGAGACGTTTTTCCGATGTGATTAGGGTCTCGATCCGACTGGCCATTTCATCAAAATCACTGGCGAGGGCCGCGAGTTCGTCTTTTCGATTTCCATTGCCATCGGATACCTTCGTCTCAAAATCACCTTTCGCCACCCTTTGCGTCGCCGCCCTTAAACGGGTTATTGGCGACGTCAGATATCGGGCGAGAAAATAACAAAACAGACCGCCGATCAAAAACACTGTCAGGATCTGTAATAGTAATCGTCCGGTAAAAAACGTTGGCTGTCTAAAAGGGACAATTTCAATTATATAAACGTAAGTTGTTCCATCTTCTACGATTACTCGTTTCGCCCCATAGACGATCCGCTTGGGTACGCCATCGATGTCAACATTAACCCTTCTGAATTTTGGTTGGTCGGTTTGCAGCGCTTCGTCAAAAAGTTCGTTAATATCCGCGACTTTCAGGTTTCCCGCAACGAGTTCACCGTCTTTACTAAAGAATCCGATCGAATTTACGCGGCGGCTGTTGCTTCGGCGCTCAAAATACTCACCAAGTCCTTCAACCCCGTCACTTTCAAATATCTGAACCGCGGTCTGCGAGCCCGAAGTAATTATTTCGTTTAAAAACGTAGTACGCTGGCGCGCCAGCGGCTCACTAGATGTTGACCAGCTGACAAGCGTGATAGCGCCGACGATCAAGGCCATTGCCAGCCAGAACCAAAGAAAAATTTTAAGAAACAAACTCATAAGAAAAGTTGACTGAGTTTACTGAGTTGACCGAGTTGGCCGAGTTGGCTAACTATATCGCCGGCCTGTTTTACTCATCAAACCCTGGAGACTCACGAAACTTTGGTATAAATATAGCCAACGGACCGAATCGTCTTGATCCGGTGATCGCCGTTTTCGTGTTTGCCCAGTTTTTTTCGCAAGTTGCTGATATGCATATCAAGGCTTCGGTCAAACGGCGAAAGCTCTCTTTCCAAGACCTCGACGCTGAGATCTTCCTTTTTTACAACCTTGCCTGCTTCTTTTACCAGCGCCACCAGCAGATCAAACTCAACCGCTGTCAGGCCGAGTTTTTGGCCCTTAACCGACGCAGTTCGGCCTGACACCGATATTTCAAGATCCTCCACCGTGATCTTTTCACTTGGGACAGATTCAGCATTCGCAACCATATCTATCCTTCTGAGTATTGCTCGCAAACGGGCCACTAACTCTCGTGGATTAAAGGGCTTTGCCAAATAATCATCGGCACCGATCTCAAGACCGACAATTCGTTCCATATCCTCACCGCGCGCGGTAAGCATCAGGACAGGTATCTTTGATGTATTACGAAGGTCGCGGAGAACATCAAAACCATTCTTTTTCGGAAGCATCACATCGAGGATAACCATATCGTGGTCATTATCGAGCGCGCGGGCTAACCCGCTTTCCCCATCATGGACAGCTTCGATATCGAATCCCTCTACCGTCAAATACTCCGAAACGAGCTCGCAAAGCTCCTCGTCATCGTCAATGATCAGCACTTTTTCCATAAATGAAGGCTCATTCTAACTCAAAAAATCAATGCGAAGTGTCAAGAAATGTAAAGTTTTTCAGACTAAACAGGCATTTGAATAGTCATACATTTCAACGTAAATCGGTTTCGTTCGAATATTTCATAAAATCTGGAGGTTTAGTTTCATGAAAAAGATTATATTTCTGTGCGTCTTGCTGCTTATCGCAAGCAGCACAGCAGTTTTGGCCCAACAACGGGGAGGCGGCAGTCCGAGGGGAAATCGCGCCGGCGCGAATCCCAACCGAAACGTCAATACGGCGGATCGAACAATAAGGCGTGACCGCACAATGGACGCCTCGAATCGCACACGGACCGGCAATGAAGCCAACCGTCCTGACATTCAGCGCCGAAAACCGACGAAAGTTCGTAAGCTTCTTAGCGGCCTTAATTTATCCAAGCGTCAGAAGCACAAAACGAAGCAGATTCTTAAAGAAGCAAAAGAAAACGGTACCCCAAAAAATGAGGTGCTGCGAGAAATAAATTCGATCTTGAATCCCCGACAATCAAAAAAGTTTAAGAAAAAGATCAAGAGAATTTATCAAAACAAGCACGGCGACAGCGGAGACGACAATCCGCCGAATGATAGCGCCACGCCCTAGCCGGTGAACATATGCTAACATTATTGAAGCAAGCGCCCGACGCGGTGCTTGCTTTTTTCTTTTACCCCTGAAACCGCTGCAGCATAAGACTTTACACTTCTTTACACAACTTCACCTAATTCTTACGTTTTGAGGCCCAATTTTGGCGTCTAATTGATCGAAACACGGCAAAACGCCGTCAATAGCATTGATCTTAAACATTAGGAGAAAAACAAATAAATGAAAAAAGTAATAGTAACTATTCTAGCAGTAGCATTGGTTGCGATCGGCGCCATCTTTGTAATTGGCCAGTCGAGCGACTCCAGCGGAGTGGCTAATTTTGGCAAACAAGGACGACATGGCAAATTTGGGAAACGCGGAAAGCGTGGGATGCGTGGGAAACGCGGACACAGGGGAATGCGCAGAATGTTCAGGAACCTTGATCTTACCGACGCTCAAAAAACACAAATTCAGTCGATCATGAAAAATAGTCGTGAAAGCTCGAAATCTGTAAGACAGCAAATGCGCGCTAACCGCGTTGAATTAAGAAAAGCTGGAGAAAACGGTGCATTCAACGAAACCCAGGTCAAGGCGTTAGCTGAAAAGCAAGGTGATCTGCACGCCCAGATGATCGTTCAAAGGCATAAAGTAAAGGCAGAGATCCACAACGTTCTGACGGCGGAACAGAAGAAAAAGCTTGCCGACAAAAAAGCTGAAATGAAAAAGAAGATGGAAGAGCGCAAAGCAAAATGGGCTGAGAAGCGCAAGGCAAAGAGTCCCCAGCAGTAAGATAACTCGTACTAGACCTCCGGGTTACAACCTAATTGGGGTAAAGGGCTTCGTCAAAGAGATTTGGCGGGCCCTTTTTTTTCGATTACCAGGGCATTATGCCGGGTCAATCCAGCGGTAACGATTATTATTTTCGTAACAGTTGCTTTTTATCGGAAATTAGCGTTAAATTTTCTGTACCAAATGCCTACAAATATTACCCAAATAGAGGATTCTGAACGAGGCAAAACTGTCCTGCGGGTTGCGGGCGAATTGATGATCGAAGATGCGGTACTTCTCGAAAAAATCGCTTTGGATCTCCGAAACAATAATGGCGCTTCGCTCGCGATCGACCTTGCTGACCTCAATTTTATGGACAGTGAATCTGCTCCGATCGTAAAACGCCTGAGGGATAAACATGGTTTTGAGATCGAGGGACTCGAATTCTTCCTGCAAAAAGTAGTTGATAGGTCGGAAAGCCGCGATTAGAATTTATGGTTGACGTCCGGACCAAAATAATAAATTTCATTCTCATCGTGATCGGAATCCTCTCGGCAGGTCTTGGGCTCAAAGGATTTCTGGTTCCAAATCGCTTTATCGACGGCGGCGTCACCGGGACATCGATGCTGCTCTATGAGATCACGGGCTTTCGACTATCAATTCTTATTTTATTGATAAACACTCCGTTTGTAATAATCGGCTATCGGCAAATAGGCAAGAAATTCTCTATTCACAGTGCAATTGCGATCGCGGCGCTGGCTATCGTTATCTTCACGTTTCCCTATCCGGAAATCACCACTGATAAACTTTTAGGCGCGATTTTCGGCGGCTGCTTTTTAGGGCTCGGTATTGGGCTGGCGATGCGCGGAGGGGCTGTGCTGGACGGCACGGAGGTAGTCGCGATCCTGACAAGCCGGAAGATCGGGATCACCGTCGGCGATTTCATATTCGTTTTCAACGTTGTCCTGTTTTCTACCGCGGCATTCTTTCTTGGTATCGAAAAGGCTCTGTATTCGATGCTCACTTATTTTGCCGCCTCGCGAATGGTGGATTTTATTATTCATGGAATCGAAGAATATAACGGCATCACGATCGTTTCGGAAAAAAGCAGTGCGATTCGTCGTGCCATACTCGAGAATTTAGGACGGGGAGTGACCATTTTCGTCGGCAGAAGTGGAAGGGACGAGGTCGAACGGGATATACTTTTTTGCGTTGTAACCCGATACGAAATACCAAAGATCAAGCAAACGATCGAAGAGATAGACGCCAGGGCTTTCGTTACGGTTCAACAGATTAGTGATATCAGCGGCGGGTTGATCCGAAGCCCGCTTTCAAGGGTATTTCAGTCGGTTCACGAATCAATGGCGCCAAATTTTACGTCAAATGAAAACAAAAGAGATAGCTGATCTTGTAAAAGGGGAATTGGTTGGCGACGAGGATGTTGAGATATCCCGGGTTGCCGCCCTCGAAGATGCCTCTAATGGCGATATTTCATTTATTGAAGCTGCCGGCGCGATCGACAGACTCGAACAAGTTTCCGCATCGTGCCTTTTGATTCCACAAAACTCTGAAATAAAAACTACCTGCCCGTCCATTCAAGTTAAGAATCCTAAATATGCTTTTGCAACGATCGCTGCCGAATTACATCCGTTTAGGAAGAGCAGCGGATGGCATGAAACGATTTCAATACCCGATAAATCGGATGTTCGTGCCAGATTCATCGGCGCTTTTGTATCGATCGGTGAAAATACGAATATCGGTGAAGGCAGTGAGATTCATGATGGCTCACGGGTAGGAAGAAATGTGACCATCGGCAATTCTTCAATTGTTAATCCCAATTGCGTGATCTACGACAACGTCACGATCGGAAATAACTGCGTGATACACAGTGGAAGCGTGATCGGCGCCGACGGATTCGGATTTGTTCGGGGCGAGGACGAGTACATAAAGTTTCCGCAGATCGGAACGGTCGTGATCGAAGACAATGTTGAGGTCGGGGCAAATTCCTGTATTGATCGCGGAGCCTTGGGTGAAACCAGAATTGGCGAGGGCACAAAGATCGATAATCTCGTTCAGGTGGCGCACAACGTGACAATCGGCAAAAGGGTCGTTATAGCTTCGCAAACTGGGATATCGGGAAGCGTCACGATCGAGGATGATTGTGTGATTGGTGGTCAGGTCGGTTTTGGCGACCATTGTACGGTAGAAAGCGGAGCCGTTATCGGTTCCCAGGCCGGCGTTTTGCCGGGTAAGATCGTGCGGGAGGGCGTATGGTGGGGTACGCCGGTGAAACCTCTCCGTGACTATAAACGCCTCAATGCTCATATAAATTCGCTCCCGAGGCTGAAACAGGAGATCAAAACATTAAGACAGCTAATCTCAGAATTAGAAAAAGAGTAATTTACTGCGTTTTGGAAACGGGAATTTTTAGAGTGTAATACAGATTATGGGCGCAACAATATCACGAAAACTTTCGAATTCCTTTGAGGGTGCGCTGGCTGGCGGGGGTGATCCGGCGAGTTCCCCCTTATACGTATTCGGGCCATTTTTAAAACTTATTGTTATTGCGGGCGTCGCAAATATTACCTTTGGCGCATCGATCTGGCTGGTTGTTTTCACTGTCGTAATGGTTTCTGCGATGTATCGCCAGGTAATGACCTGGGTCACCGACGGAAGCGGCGGCAGCGGACTCGCGGAAGAAGAATTTGGAAGTTGGGCAGTGAAGATCAACGCCGGGATAACGGTGATCGAATATACACTGACTTTTCTCGTTTCGATGGCCGCGCTCGTGACGCTTCTGGCAGACCGGGCCCTGGAATTCGATATACCCCTCGGAGGGTCCTTCCTGGGAATTCCTGAAGGTTACAAATTGCTGATGGCGATCGGCGTCAGCGTACTTACCGGCTATATCGTAAATCTCGGACCCAAGGTATCTGCACGTGCTTTCGGACCCGCAACCATGGCGGTTTTAATACTCCTGTGGGTAATGATCTTCGCCACGATCTATAAATTCTGGGGAGTTCAGCTTGACGCCTCCTGGCTGATCGCCGGCGTAAACATTCCTCAAATTAATTTGGAGGCGTTTTCGGGTGAAAACCTTCATTTTACCCTCGGCGGCTATGCAAGAATCCTCGCACTGATGACCGGTATCGAAATTTTTGCCAACCTGGTTGCGGCGTATGATGGCGGCCGCGCCGAGCGAAGCAACAAGGCCTTTGGAAGCCTGGTGATCATTATGGGAACGACAGCGCTGACCATGGTCATAGTTGGTCCGGCGATCCTTGAAATCGCACACGTTTCGCCGGGCGGGGGCGGACACGGCGGCGGTGAAGCATCAGTTTTTACGCAAACGATGAACCAATTGCTTCCAACCTGGGCATCGTACCTCGGAACGATCGCGGGTGTCGCGGTTTTGCTATCGGCGTCTGCGGCCGCCGCACAAGGAGTCCAAAACCTCGCGCTTGGTCTTCGCTATCGACATTACGTTGCTGCGAGCCTCGGACAGCGAAATAAATACGACGTTGCCGGAAAACCGGTGTGGATGATGATCGCCGTGATCGCGTTCTGCTATACAGTATTTGGAACCCACGAAGAAACATATTTGGCTCTTTATGCAGCGGGCGTATTC
>JABDJV010000324.1 GCA_013003295.1 Pyrinomonadaceae bacterium
CGTCGCTGTTCGGAATATAGATGTCTCTTCCGTCAAATGTTCTTAACTTGGTGTAACGGAATTCGATGTTCTTGATTTTCCCGAAAATGTCGCCGATGTTCACGGTCTCGTCGACATTGAACGGCCGGTTAAAGGAAAGGATGATCCCGGAAATAAAGTTCTCGCCGATGTCTCTGAAGGCAAACCCGATTATAACGGCGGAGGCGCCAGCGGCGGTCAGTATTCCCGTTGCGATCGAGTCCAATCCCGCTATCTTCAGGGCGTACATGATAAAAAGCGCGGAAAGCAGGATCTTGATGGCCTTTGTCAGAAAATTGACGGTTATCGGATCATCGGTCCGTGTGATGATCGCCCGGCGTGAAAGCTGCCCCACTTTAGTAGCGATCAACACGCCTATTGCGACGATCAAAACCGCCAAAATTATACTTGGTATCTGTTTGCTGAAAAGAATCCATTGTTCTTCCAGCGAGGTAAAAAAGTTTTCGGCAAACTGTTGAAGATATTTTTCCATGATTTGTTCCGATTAGAGTGCTGACTTCTTCGCTTGTCAGTGGGCGGTGTGCCAGCTCACGCCGCTTCCGCGAATTTCGACGCCTTTCGCGCCGTCTCGATATCCGGAGGGAATTCAAGCGCATTTTCTGCCCGGGCGAGTGTCAGCCGGGCATGTTGCATGGCCGCATCCCGCATCTCGGGGTCGTTGATAGACATCGGACCGCTCTTTTTTACTTTTCAATTCACGAATAACTCAGGTTTCCAGCTTTTGTAGACCACTTTACCGCGGTTTTGAAGATTGCTAGACATGTTGAATAAAAATAATATAAACCCAATGGCAAGAGGAATAATTTGACCGAAAATGACAAGCCCAACATAAACAAATAAATCGAGAGAACTAAATTAATTAGTAAAAGCAGCAGATACGTTTTTTTATATCTCTCAGACCATTCAGGCAGGGCAAAATCCGCCGCCAACAAATATCGCAACCAATTTTTCATATCCAATTTTTATCTAGTTTTATCAATCGATAATCTCACACTGACCCATTTCGTTGGTGAATTCAAAAAAAAGTTTTTAACAGAAAAAAATTCCCATATTTCAATATTATTCGTAATTTTTTGACTATGCTTGTGCTCCGATAGTCTTTTACTCTAAACCATCAACCGCGTACAGGGCAACTTTTTATATTCCTTACAACACTCAAAAGCGCTAGGTAAGACACGGTCCAATCGTATAAGAATATCCATCGTTCACAATTTTTAGCTCAAGCAATATATAGCTACCCGGTGGCAATCATTCTAGACGCTCCGTATACCATTTCCTGCAAATGTCTTTAACTGATAAAGCCATTAGATGCTTGCACTATTACAACTCGGGGTCTAATTGTACGAGTAAACGGCGTCGATAAGAAGGATGAACCGACGCAATCCAATCATAATTCGCTGGCGTCAGCCATAACGCTCTGGAACCCCGTCTTCGGGTATAAGATTTGCACCCGAGTTTCCTGGCCAATCTCACTATCTCCGACACGGTTTCAGAATATTGCTTTAGTATACTACGCCTGTTGTTAAAATAATTGCGGCTCGCTGCCCTCGTGCCGTCAGCCATCCTTACCCCCGAAAGGGTATCTTTAATCGCCAAATATAAGGGGGTCGCCGCAAGCGCAGCAGATACGGATGCTTTCCTCATTAAGGCCATGCCAATAGAGGCGGCGGTCGTAACTACATTGTCTTCTGAGATGCGGTTGCCAAAGTAAGCCCTTCCATATTTCATGACAACACTCCGAAGATCATTTAGTAGGTTTTGATTGTTGATTCGAAGATCCGTACTAGCCGCCCTCGCAACATCTCTTTCAGTAAGCGTAAACTCATCACAATCGCTTTGGCTAGGTCCCTTTTCAGAAATCGTTACAACCCCGCCAAGGACTTCGCCGGGGTCAACAATCGGCTGTGGGGTTTCTTTAGATTCACAAACAATGACCCATTTGATTTCAATACCTTCATTCGTAAATCCAGACACTGAACCTTCGTTATCATCGAGAACCTTAACATCCGTATAGGTTATTATCGATTCGTATCGGCATTCTTGGTTTGCCGGGTCCCCAGAAAATAAGCCTGAAGGATCGGTAAAATCCACAGGATTATTTTGCGTATAAGCAAACAAGTTCAAACTCTGCGGATCACCAATACTGGCACTCGCCATCCCAATTGGATCAACCTGCGTAAACCTGCTCTGTCCAGAATTATAAGTCCTGTTAACAGCGTAATCCAAACCAGTTGTTCCGCTTCGGTCATAAGATGTGAAGCGTTGGTTTGATGTTGCTTGAGTCTCGGCTGTTATCTCCGTCCCGAATGGAAGCGTTGCCTGCTCTTTGAAAGTGTTTAGCCCAGTATCGCTGACGGCCTTTGTTCCAATGCGGTCGGGGTGATGATATTCGGTCAGCTCGCTAGCGCCGTTCTTTGTGATAGTTGAAAGAAGCCTGCTTCCGGCGTAGATGTAACTTTTCGCCCAACTAGGAGTTGTCGCCGTTTCCGTATATTCGATAAGAACAGAGCTTCCGCCCCATCCGTAGTAGGTTCTTGTTCCAGATGCTTCTTTCTTTAGTCTTTCTCTTGACTGCCCGTAAGTATTTGTCTCAAGAGTAGTTCCGCTGTCGGTCTTGATGTGGATGATTCTTCCTGCTTCATCGTATTCGAAGCGTTGGATATTTCCATCTGGTGCTATCCCACGCGTCATATTTCCGGCGTTGTCATACTCGTGATTTGCCGTTGTGATCCTGTTGCTCGCGACTGCGTATGTTTGCGATGCAAGACCGTCCAACGGAATAGCCGCTGAATTCGCAGTTACGCCGCTCTTCGCAGTCGTCAACTTATTGCCATAGCGGTCGTATGCGTAATCCTGTGTCCAGTTGGCAACGCCCGAGCCTCCTGCTGCTACCCCGCCTTTTGCTTTGATTAACCTTCCGAGCGTGTCGTATTCATATTTTCTGTCCTTATTGCGGTCAAGATTGTTGACGATCCTGGTCAGATTTCCCGTGGTGCCGTTAAGTGACCCCTTCGAGAGGTCGCGGGCGTAGTAATAGCTCAGGTCCATCAAGGTCGTTGAACTTCTTTTGACCTTCTGATTTGTCATCAAACCGTTATTTGCATCAAATGAGTATTCTTCGGTCAAGGGATTCGCAGCTCCGCCTCCGATTCTTATTGAGGTTGCCTGACCAAAGTCGTTATAGCTGATTTGATCCATCTGGGTGACGCCGCTGACCTTGAGATCGTTAAGCCTCGATGTTTGATCGTAGGTAACATTTACGGCCTTTCTGGGATTCCCGGTCATTCCGTATTGAGCCGGATATCTCACTTCCGTAAGTCTGTTTGCAGTGTCATAAAGATAACTCGTTTCAAGCGGATAACTCGTTCTTGAGGTCAGCTGTCAACAAGCAGATAGTTTTGACCCACCTACATGCAAATAAAATTGACCCACCCCGTATTTAGTTTTCAAAGGCTCGCCGATGAGCCTTCGTTTCAG
>JABDJV010000331.1 GCA_013003295.1 Pyrinomonadaceae bacterium
GTGCAGATCACAGAAAAGCAGGGAGAGTATGCCGATTCCGACTGGATCAAGCGCGGGGCAGGCGCAAAACTTGAGAATTTTAAGAGTTGGACCATTACGGAAAAAGGCCTGAAGTTTACATTTGACCCCTATAGCGTTGGACCCTATGCGGCCGGGGATTTCGAATCCATCGTTCCGTTTGAGAAATTTTCAAGAGAGATGCGGGGCGATAAGTTTTATCCCGTTTCGTTTGCTTCTTACGTTGACGGCAATCCGCCAAACTGGTGCCGAAACGGGCATTTCCCAAGCTACAATGTGGAGTTTGGGCTGGCAAAGGTCGCCGGAAGGCGAGGCGAAACAAAACGGCGTGCATACTTTTACAAAGACGGCGATAACTGTCCAAACGGCGCGAATTGCCGCGAGAAGAAATATGTGATTCCCGGCGATGAAGTTATTGTCGCGAGAACCAACGGGGACTATTCTTGTGTTTGGTATCAGCCAAGACGTGGAAACGAAACGGTCGGTTGGTTGAAGACGACTGATCTGGTTTTGAACAAGGCACCGATAAAGCCCGGAAGGATCAACTGGGCCGGTAACTGGGTCTTTGGAAAAAGCAATATCAAGCTAACACGGGAAAATACGCCTGGGGTTTTCCTGATCAAGGGAGACGCTTTGTGGCAAGGTCTTGGAGACAACGTTCATATAGGCGAGCTCGACTTCGCGGGCACTCCGAAAGGTTCGAGACTTGAGGCCGGGACCGGAACCGACAAATACGATTGCCGCGTAAGAATGCAGCGGCTAGGAAGATATCTCATCGTTTCTGACAATAAGAATTGTGGCGGCGTAAACGTTACCTTTGATGGAGTTTACATACGTAAATAGGGGCAGATGAATTGTCCTTGAAGTTCAAAACAACATGTTACGATGCCACGCAAATGATATTAGATCGTGCGAAAAGTAATATCGGATCATCGGTTTAGAGTCGGGCTTGCCCGACTAGCGTAGTCATCGACGCAATGCAATCGCTGATAAAAAACACTAGCTGGGGACGGTAGTCGGGCAAGCCCGACGCTAAACCAACGATTGTATTGTTTCAGTGCTTAACGGGAAGTCCCGACGCTAAACCAACGATTGTATTGTTTCAGTGATTGACGGGCAGGCCCGACCCTAAACCAACGGGTCTATTTTCTAGTCCGTTGGCGGAAAACCGATTTCTTTTACCATTTGGTGATACCTTGGGTCATCGCGCAAACTGTCATACGCGGGCTCAACCTTCAGCGCTAACACCGCGACATATTTTTTCTTGATTAACTCCCGGAGCAGCGCAAACGCCATGTCTTTGTCTCCCAGAAGCGCGTGGATCATCGATCGCCTATAGTTGTCCTCGTTACTTTTGTCTATATATTCCGCCAAAATCCTGATCGCCTTTGTCTTCTCCTTTTCTCTTGCATAGACATAGCCCAAACATAGTCGATACGAACTACCCCCAAGCTCGATGGCTTTATTGCATTTGGAGACCGCATCGTCATACTTAGACTGATGAGCAAGGGCGAGCGCCTGTCCGTGGTAGCCGTCAGCGTATTGTGGAAAGGTTTCGAGCGTATGTTCAAATTGATCGGCCGATTCAGAAAACCTTCTGGCGAAATGGTATGCGACAGCGACGTCGATGTTCATTACCAGGTTAAGCGGTTCGAGTTCCAATGCTGCGGTCGCTTCTCTTATCGCCGCGTCATGTTTTCCGACAGTGTTAAGGTACTCTGAATACCATTGCCGCGCTGTCGCGTAATACGGATCTATTTCGAGCGCTTTTCTGAACTCCCTTTCGGCACCGGCAAAATCCCACTCATACGTGTGCAGGATTGAGGCAAGCGAGGTACGCGCTTCGGCAAGATTTGGATCAATCGATATTGCCTTTTCTGCGGCCAACTTCGCTTTTGGCAGGGCAAATTCAGTTGGGCTGTTACTATAAAACGGCAAAAGACTGTAGGAATCAGCAAAACCGCTCCAGGCCAATGCATAATTTGGGTCAAGATCGATCGCCTGGCGGAAGTATTTGATCCCTGTTTCAATATCGTTACCGGTTCGCTTATTCCAATAAAACCTACCCTTTAAATAGGCCCGGTAGGCATCCGGATTGCTGGTATATTGCTTGGCAAGCTTCTTCTTTTCGACACCGGTAAGCCTGACCCGCAATTTTTCTGACACATTTTTTGCGATCTCGGTTTGCAGAGAAACGAGGTTGTCCATTTTTCTAACATATTTTTCAGCCCATTCGGCATTCTCGGATTTCGTGTCGACGAGTTCGAGATTGAGAGTGAAATCGTCACCGCGAGTTAAAAGTCTTCCGACTACAACTTTTTCGACCCCGAGATCGAGCCCGAGTTTCTTTGGCTCGATATTTTTGCCTTTGTATCGAAATACTGTACTGCGGGCCTTAACCGAAAGCATGGGAATCTTTGTTAGGCTATTAATGAGGGTTTCGGTCATTCCATCCGACAGATAATCAAGCTCCCGATTTCCGCTCTCGTTGACAAATGGCATCACGGCAACGGACATTTTCGAATTTATAGTTTTTCCACTATCGGAATTTATCGGCCTCGTTTCCGGAGATCTCCAAAACCAGAAACCGGCGCTAATACCTACGACCACCGTCAGAGCGACGAGGACCCCTAGAGAGCGCAAAGGAAATGACCGGCTAGTTTTACCATGTTCGAGTTCTTTTTGGTGAGCGATGTCACTACCGGCAAGATCTAGCGACTTGGCCTCGTTTCTTGCCGCATCCAACAATTTTTCGGTATCGACATCACCCTCAGCTTTGATCGTCGTTTTCTCGGAAACACTGACTTCCAGAATATCCTCGCGCGATTCGACTTGCTCAACCTGCGCAACAAACTTGTAACCCCGTTTTGGAACCGTGTTAATAAACTTCTTTCCGTATTTCTCTTCACCAAGCGCCTTTCTGAGAATAAAAACATTTTGCGCAAGATTTCTTTCCTCAACAAATGTATCCGCCCAAAGCTCATTCATTAGATCATCCTTGGACATCAGCTTGCCGTGATTTTCGACCAGCACGCAGAGCGTTTCTATAGCTTTCGGCGGCAGCGCTACGCTCTCATTTTCAAAGAAAAGCTGCCGCTCTTTAGTGTCTAAAACGTACTTGTCAAATCGGTATAAGTGCTGGTTCCGTAACGACATAAAGATTCAATGATATTTTACTGAACTTTTTTTGAACTTTTGCTGGTAGATTTCAAAACCGAAACATTTGTATTGTCGGACAAATGGCGCGGGATAGTTTTTTTTTAATTTTGCTACCAATCATTTTATAGCGAAATTTAGGCGTTTACAAGATTTTTACGGGAGGAGATATGAGAGTGGCAAACGGTTTTTGGCGAACTGTTCTTAGACGTCCAAAACGAAAGTTGGAAATCACGACCAAGAGAACAAAGACGTTACAGATTCGAAGGCTTTCTTCCCGCGTTCTAAAACCATGCCCCGAATGCGGCGAGGACACGGTATATCTTTCGCCGAATGAGGCTCAATCATTTTTTGAGACAGATATGGACCATCTCGACCCATTGCTTCGGGCGGGATTGGTCCACCGGCGGGAGATCGTCAATGCGGAACTACAGGTCTGTTTTAGATCTCTGAAAAAAGTAGTGGAGCATGATTGAAAAAAAAATGGAGAAATTTAGGAGGGATTATGGGATTTGATATTTGGGCGAGAGGAAATACGGGAAGAAAAGGCAAGTTTTTTCACTATTCAAAGAAAAACCGGGTGGACCGTGGCGATTTTAGTCTGCCGTCGCTTTTGTCGATGGTTCCGGCTTCAAGCGGCGTAGGAGGAGTCGTTAATAAGGCTTTTGTGGCAGGGATCAATAAGGGCACGACGGCTGGAGTATTCAAAATTGCGAAAATGCATTCGATTCGCATGGTTACCACCGGCATTGCGGCGCTTCATGCTCAGGACAAGAGTGGAACCGTGAGCCTTTACTGCAAAGATAAGGGACTGATAGTTCACACTTTGAGCAATGTCAAATTTTACCTTAATAGCCCTGATCCGGAACGGGATTTTCTAAGAAAGATTACGCCCGCGTTGATTAAGACAGATTTGAACAATTTTGGTGCGTTGGCTCAAATAGGGATCGTCTTAAGTAAATATTTCGCGAAATTAAATAGCTCGGCAACGCCGCATTTACAGATTGATCTGACTCACTAGGGGAGAAATCGATCGACATGGAATTGAATGCCAGGGCGGCGAAAAAAAAAGGGGCCCGGATTCTTTCACGATCGCTTGATTAGCCGGCCGGTCCAAGTATCAAGGAGGAGTATCAAATGAACAAATTACCGAAAGCGAGATCGCAAAAGCTGTTAACGCAAGAATTGGAAAAAGAATTGCTAATCTACGACCTTTCAAACGATAAGGCTTATTGTCTAAACGGAACTTCGGCAGGTGTCTGGCATTTGTGCGATGGAAAAAACGATATTGGTGAAATCAGCAAGATCCTATCTGAAAGACTAGGTGTCGCGGTAGACAAGTATTTAGTGGGTCTGGCCATCGACCAGCTGGCCGCCGACAATCTGGTTTCATGTAACAGCGGATTGGAGCCAAAGTCTAGAAAAATGTCTAGAAGGCAGGTTATCAGAAAAGTTGGTTTTTCCTCGGCGGTGGCGCTTCCAATTGTCTCTTCTTTAGCAGTTCCGAGTGCCGGAATGGCCCAGTCTCTTCTGGGATTAAACCAACCATGCACAATGGGTTCGCAATGCGCCTCGGGAAATTGCGTCAATGTCGGCGTCGGAACCGCGTGCTGTATTTCAGGCATAGCGTCCGGTACGCCTCCGGGCGGCGCGGTCGGCATTGTGGTACCTGCAAACCCGCCCGATTCGTGTGATACGACCTGTGCGCCTGCTTATCAGACAGGCGGCGCGGCAGCCAATCAATGTTGTAGTGGTAACGCAACTTTTGCCGGATCTGCAATGCTGCCGGGTGGTGTTTGCCGCTGCGGGGGAACATGCGTATAAGCGGAATGTATTCATAGGAAATCAGATGACATGGCTCATGAAAAAGACCGAACAACGAATATGTTGGAGAAATAACAAATCAGTATAAACATGGAGGGAAAATGAAAAGTATTACATGTAGAATCAGGAGTTTAGAAGATCGGAAAATCGGATGCTTCTTAGAGATCGGAAAAAAGGGTACAAGACATTCGAATTATTGGCGTTTTTTGAGAGGCGGGTTACGACTGCCGGTTAGGGAAGGGGTTTGGTTTTATCAAGGAGAGCCTCAAAAATCTGCTCACACCATACATTTGATGCAAAAGTTGCCCGGCATAAAACCTAAACCGGCACACTACACCACACTATGGACGGTCGCTCAGTTAGAAGGCGAACGACTCGAAAATATTTTTGACCAGGTATTTTGCGGGCAATCGCGGTCGGGTGAAGGCGAATTGCCGGTCACCCGAGAGCCGATTACGTGGATGCTATTCCGCGGCTGTGCTTAAAAAGATTGGAATGGATATTAAAACCAGTATTAACGGAATAAGAAGTAAAGAAACAAAACCTTCTATTTTCAGCTCTGCCAATTCTAATTGTGATGCCAGCGGCTATCGTCGAGGCTTTGAGGAAAAAGGATGAAAAAAATAAAAATCGCTTTAACATTACTCATTATATGCTTTGCGCTCGCGGTTATTAATATATGCGCTCAGACGGGTAGAAAAAAAGACCCCAGAAATGTAATCGACTATTTCAATCTTGCAATAAGGGAGTTCGAAGACATTAAAATGGATCCCAGAGATAGATTTGCGGTTAAGGACCTTAGAAACGGCTACCTAAAAATTCAAAACGACGATTTTTATCAGGAAGTCGCGCTTTTTAGAAAAGACAATGGAGCCGCAATTTTGGTGATCGCGGAGCACGGAGGTGGGCCTGCAGCGCATACATATAG
>JABDJV010000189.1 GCA_013003295.1 Pyrinomonadaceae bacterium
TCTCCGCGGTGTCTAACGGACAAATAGATTCGAAGGGGGCAGGATTTCATGAATTCACCAAAAGCGGTAATAAACGTAACGCCATTGATCGATATATTGTTGGTTCTATTGATAATGTTCATGGTCATTTCGCCGATGAAAGCGAGCAGGTTCGAAGCGTCTGTGCCGCATCGCACAGATTCGGATACTCCGTTCGCTAACGGCCGCCTCACATTAGTGGTCCGCGTAAACTCAGACACATCACTCGATATCAATTCGACAAAAGAACTGGGAACGATCGATGCGCCCCAAAAACTGATTCGAAAGCTGCAACAGGTTTTCGCCGAGCGCGAAAAAAATGGCGTCACTCCTTTAAGCCAGACAATGCGGATACCTTCGAAAGTCGTTCCGACCGAAAAAACCGTCTTTATAAAGGCGCCGCGGTCACTCGGTTACGGACAGGTCGTAAAGGTTATCGATGCCGTGAAAATATCAGGCGCTGCGCCGATCAGCCTTCAAATAGATGATCTTGACTAGAATTCGTTATCCGCCGTAGAAATCAAATATGGTATAATTCGTGCTATTCAGTCAGAGCATTTATGCTCGCATTCACCCTTCTCCGATGTAGCCACGCAACCAATTATTTGAGATGCCGGATTATTACAAGATATTAGACGTCTCGTCCAAAGCCTCTGCCGCTGAGATCAAATCAGCATACCGCCGACTTGCGCGAAAAAAACACCCGGACGTAAATGATGGAGATGAAAAGCTCGCGCAGGAATTCTCCGCAATCGCCGAGGCCTATAACATATTGGGTGACCCGCATGAGCGGGCTGAGTACGACAAACGGATTCTTCGTGCCGAATTTTATTCTTCCAACGGAGAAGACTCGGTTTTTAATTCCGATAACCCGCATGCCAGACGTATGCGGCAGATGGCCTACGAGAAAAGGTATAACGCAATAATCGACCGGATGATCGCCGACGAGAGACGTGAATCCATGGCACTTCAGAAGATCATATTTCCCGTTGTCGCGCTATTCGTTTCGACCGGGTTCGTGGCTACGTTTAAACCGCTGTTTTGGTCAAATTCGTCAACCCTCGGAAAATTAGTTCTTCTTGGACTCTTTATTGGCGGTTTACTGCACCTGTTGAAACGCCTCGCTCAGGGCTTTGAACGCTACACATACAGTTCGAATAATATCCATGATTCCCTTTTAGACGGAATCGACGAAGAAACGCGTCCCTACTCGAGATTTGCCGCGATGTCGTTCTTAATTGCCGGGATAGCAATCAGTCTTGGGATCGGTTTAATATTAGGAAATTCTCTCGAGTTTTTTACAACGGCTATGATGCCGCGTATGTTCTCGCACAGTCTCCATCCGGAATTCATTTTCTATCCTCCGATCGTTGTACTCTTAGTTGATTTTATGCACTCCTTGGCGATCCGATTTGAACTCTAACCCCTTTAATTCCACGCTTGACATCGGTTTTTTCACAACATATACTTTGTAGTTTGTTTGAGGATTTATAGCTTTATATCTTGTAGACGGAGTTAAGAATGGCAAATCATAAATCGACTAAAAAACGTATGCGGCAAAACGTCAAACGCCGGGCGATCAACCGGAGCAGGAGAAGTTCTCTTCGGACTCAGATGGCCAAGCTTCGAACCGCTTTGGCGGAGGGCGACAAAAAGGTGAGCCAGGAACAGCTTGAGCCGACCATCTCCATGATCGACAAAATGGTTAATAAACATATTCTGCATAGCAACACAGCAGCAAGATACAAATCACGCTTAACCAAACATGTAAACGAATTGGCCAAGTAGACACTTGGTAATAGATTGTATGATGGGCGAATCGAAAACCGATTCGCTTTTCTATTTTAAACCCCTGCCAGCTCGCAAACCAAAATCTCGATCTGTAGACGCGGCGTAGCAATTGAAGTCTTTATCTCCTGGTCGGTCTTCGCAATACGCTTGAGTATTCGCGCGAATGTTTCGCCTTTCGTCCGGCGCGCTGAAGCCAGAAACTCCTTCTTTTGATTGAACGGTAAGCGCACAACCCGGTTGAGTTCTCCCTCACCCAATCCTTTCATCATCATTTCTTTGGCGATAAAAAGCCTTCGAAAATTGTAGGAAAGCAGTCCGAGTAGCATCAGGGGTTCGGCACCATCATCAAGAACCTTCTTCAGAACCCTCAGCGCGCCAATCTTATTTTTTGCCAGTAACTGGTTCGTAAGCTCAAAATTATCAAGATAACCCGAATCTGGTACGAGGGATCCCACAAGTTCGTATGAGATAAAATTTTCGGGCATCGCCGCGGTTGCCAGCTTTTCGATCTCATTCGTTAATTTACGGACGTTGTTTCCCGCCAATCCCACTAAATAACGCAAGGATCGCTCATCGGAATCCGCTTCGAGCTCCCGTACCTTATTCTTAGCCCAATACAGCAATTCGTTTTCCCTAAGCGGTTTGAAATCAACAGATGCGGCATTGTTGAGCAGCAGTTTCGAGATCTTCCGCCGTTTGTCCAGTTCGTTGACGACAAATATGACCACAGAACTTTTGGCCGGGTCCTTCAGGTAACGGCTTAGCAGGTCCTCATCATCTTCGCTAATTGTGTCTCTACCCCGCACGGAAGAAACTACGACATCGGATATAGTTACAACCCTTTTCGAACCCATCATTGGCAGCTGCTCCGCCGCCGACAGCGCGTTTTTCAAACCGTTCTTCTGTAAATTGACCAAAGTCTCGTTGAATTCCCGCAACTGCGAATCCTTAAGAGCCAGATCCGCGATAGTTTCAGCTGCGAGGTTGCGCAAATACGTTTCGGCACCAAAAAGGACATAAACCGGTTCGATCTGTTTTTTCTTCAGGGCGTTTCTTAAATCCTGTCTGGATAGAACTTTCACTAGACTAATTCCCTTTTTCCTTCCGTACGCCGATGCCATTAGTTATGGTCGAAACAACCGACTCCGCAAATGCACGCGCCATACGCTCAACGGCGGGTTCCTCTTCATTAAAAAATGATCTTGGATCCTGACTGAATTCAAAAGAATCACGAAAGATAAAATTCTGATTGTCGTAAAGTATTTTGTTTTTTTTCAGGTCCCTGATCGTTACCGCAGAGGTGATTTTGACTTCGTAAACCCGGGCACGCCCCTCCCGATCAAGCAAAACACCGGAGAAAATGAAATCTCTGATCGTTCCTTCTACCACAGCGTCCGCACCGTCGAGCGTCCCCCTAACCTTTAATCCTCTGCCGCGCTTGATCATTTCCCGCATTACGGCTTCTGTGAATCTTGATTCGACCCGGTATCTCGCACCACGTGCTTCAAACTGGAAAGCCGGAACAGCGACCGTTTTGATGTGTTTTGGTAAACCCGATTTGGTCACCGGCTTATAGCAATCCCGAAAACCAAAGACCAAAAGCAAAAAACAAATAAATAGTGGGACCTTTATCAACTTCATAATTCCTTCCGAATAGCTTCAACCACTTTTGCCGCCTCAGCGACGGCCTTCACATCATGCACACGAAGAATGTCAGCGCCGTTCCATACCGAGATCACGTTGCTTGCGACCGTTCCGCTCAACCGCTCATCAACCGGAATATCTCCAAGAACTTTCCCTATAAATGATTTTCTCGACGTACCGACGAGCATCGGGTAATTTACAAACTTATGCGAAATCTTATCAAGTTTTGCAATGAGTTCTAAGTTTTGTTTTAAAGTTTTGCTAAACCCGATCCCAACGTCGACGCAAACCTGATCCTCTTTTACGCCAAATTCTCGGGCTTTTTCAAGGCTTGATTCGATCCCCCCAATGACTTCGGCGAGGATATCATCCGCGGGTTCCAGCCGATGCATTGTTTCAAACTCTCCGCGCAAATGCATCAAAACCAAACCAGCACCCGTCTCTCGAGCGACTCGCCCTATCTGGTCGTCAAACCGTAGGCCGGAAATATCGTTGATGATCTCGGCGCCCGCGCTGACGGCTTCCCTGGCTACTTCACTTTTTGAAGTATCCACCGAAATCGGAGTATCAAAGCGCGATCTTATAGCCGCGATCAAGGGCACGACCCGATTGATTTCTTTATCTACCGAAACTCTATCGCTGTCGGGGCGCGACGATTCACCTCCAATATCGAGAATATCGGCGCCTTCCTCGATCAGCTTTTCCGCCTGCTTGATGGCTCGATCCTTTTCGTTGAACATCCCGCCGTCAGAAAAGCTATCCGGCGTCACGTTCAAGATTCCCATTATCAGCGTCCGGTCAGAACAGTTGATTCGCCTTTGTGATGTTTGCCAAACCTTGCTCATAAAAAAAAGGCGAAAGAATGAAATCAAATTCAATCTCTCGCCGTTTCGTCGTACTTCCTTTTATCTGATCACGCCGTTGCCGGGTTATTACCGGTTATCGGCGGAAGAATCGGTTTCTTAAACGGACTGCTCGAACTCTCTTCCGGACTTCCGTCATCGTCAGAGCTCGGACTCTCGTCATCATCTAATGGCAATCCCGCAACGACCCTGCGAATTTGAACACTGTCAAGAGTCTCACGTTCGATAAGGGCTTCCGATAAACGAACCATCGCCTCGCTGTTATCTTCAATAACCGCTCGAGCAACATCGTACTGCTTCTGAATTATCTTCTTAACTTCGGCATCGATACGGATCGCCGTTTCCTCCGAGTAATCGCGATGCTGATTGATCTCGCGCCCCAAAAATATCTGCTCATCCTTCTTACCGAAAGTCAGCGGACCAAGGCTGCTCATACCGTATTCACAGACCATCGAGCGGGCCAATTCGGTGGCGCGTTCAATGTCATTGGAGGCTCCCGTAGTAACATTTCCTTCGCCAAAATAGATTTCTTCCGCCAAGCGTCCCCCCATCAGGATCGCGATCTGGCTTGTAAGATATTCTTTTGTATGACTGTGCTTATCCGTTTCCGGAAGCTGCATAGTTACACCAAGAGCCATACCCCGGGGAATGATCGAAACCTTATGAACCGGATCCGCCTGTGGCACCTTAAGCCCAACCAGCGTGTGCCCGGCTTCGTGGTAAGCAGTAAGCTTCTTCTCTTCATCCGAAAGAACCATACTCTTACGCTCGGCTCCCATCATTACTTTGTCTTTTGACACCTCAAAGTCAGACATCGTGACGACCTTTTTATCAAACCGAGCTGCATTAAGGGCCGCCTCATTTACCAAATTTGCAATGTCCGCGCCTGTAAATCCAGGTGTTCCACGTGCGATAATATTGATATCAACGTTCTCGTCGAGCGGAATCTTTCGCGTATGAACTTTGAGTATTCCCTCGCGTCCCTTTATGTCCGGACGGCCGACCATAACCCTTCGATCGAAACGGCCCGGCCTTAAGAGAGCCGGATCAAGCACATCCGGTCTGTTTGTGGAGGCCATCAGGATGACGCCTTCATTTGATTCAAACCCATCCATTTCAACCAAAAGCTGGTTGAGAGTCTGTTCACGCTCATCGTGACCGCCGCCAAGCCCGGCTCCGCGATGCCGCCCAACTGCGTCGATCTCGTCAATAAAAATAATGCACGGCGCATTCTTCTTCCCTTGGTCAAACAAGTCTCTTACACGGGAAGCGCCAACCCCAACAAACATCTCGACAAAATCGGAACCCGAAATCGAGAAGAACGGAACGTTTGCCTCACCAGCAACCGCCTTTGCTAAGAGAGTTTTTCCGGTACCCGGAGGGCCAACCATTAGGACACCCTTTGGAATCTTTCCACCTAATTTCTGAAATTTTTGCGGATCTTTTAGAAAATCGATGATTTCTTTGAGCTCTTCCTTAGCCTCTTGCACGCCGGCAACATCCTTAAAAGTCACGCGTTTTTGCTGATTGTTAAGCAATTTCGCTTTTGATTTCCCAAAACTCAACGCTTTATTTCCGCCGGCCTGCATCTGCCGGAGCGTAAACGCAAGAAAGCCGATCAATAACAAGAACGGCAGGATCTGAATAAGAACGATCCAATGCCACCCGGTCGAGGTCGGCTCCTCCGTAGTTTCGATCGGAGCACCGGTATTCGCGGCGTTGTATTCATTGATACTTTTCAGCAATGCTTCCCTGGTCGGATCGCTGCCAAAGGTGGTGATAAATTTGTTATCGCTTTTGTCAGTGAATTCCACCTGCGAGGCCGCAAAGTCAGCCTTCTTAAAATCCTTATTGCTGATGCGGTTGATCGCGGCGTCGATTGTTAACGGTTCAGCCGCCTTTTCTTTTTTGCTTTGCAGAAACCAAACAAATAGCAAAGCACTAGAAATGATCATCAACCACAACAGAATTTGTTTTGCTTTAGAACTCAACTTTTAGCCTCCAAGATTGCCAACATTCAATACAACGTTTCGATGAAATTTTCCTACCTCACGTTGTTTACTTCCGGGGCACATAAAATATTTTAACCCCAACATTTAATTGTAGTTGGCTCAAAATCTTTTTTCAACCTCTAACCCAACAAATATCAGCTTCCCATTTGTTTTTTCCACTTTGTCCCCGCCCGGCAATTCACACAACGAACCGCTCTTTCTGCTATTGATGAGCGAAACGATCGCGTCGATGTGCTTATGATCGATGCCTTTTAAGTCTCCTCTCATTTCACCCAACCACGCCCGCAGCAATCGTTGAAGATCCGCCTCTTTTTGCAGTTTTAGATCACACAGCCGCAGTTCCTTTACCGAAAGATCAGTTTTCTCGGTGAGACGCCGTAGGGATTCAGCATCTTGAGACAGCAATCGTGCAGTGCTTGAGAGCGTTTCGATAATCTTGGGGTTGTAGCCCTTAAGAATGGGAATCAATTCTTTTCTTACTCTAACCCGATTAAAACTTAGATCATGATTCATCGCGTCCTCTTGAAATACGACTCCATTTTGCTCCGCAAATTCCACGGTATCTTCACGAAGGGCCCAACTGAGCATCGGTCGGACCAAAAAGACTTTGTGATCAACCGCCTGGATGACCCCGAATTCCTGTTCCTCAAGCTTTCTGACGGGTTTCATGCCCGCAAGACCTTCAATTCCGCTCCCCCGAATCAAATTTAACAGAATCGTTTCCGCTTGATCGTTTTTCGTATGCGCGGTCAATATCGCCATACAATTCTTGCGGATCGCAGTCTCTATTAAGAATTGGTAACGCGCCCCTCTTGCGTTTTGTTCTAAGTTTCCTTTTGCCGGTACGGTCTCTTCTGATTTGCCTAAAATAAATTCGAAATCATGCTCTCGGGCGAATTTTTCGGCAAAAGCTGCGTCGATGTCACTTTCCCGTTCTCGCAACCTATGGTTGAAGTGGGCAACGAAAAACCGATTCCGAAGTTTGTTGCGATCCCGCAACCTCGCTAATCCCAAGGCTAATGCGCATGAATCGGCACCACCCGAAACGGCGATGATTATATTCTTTGCTTCAAACGGCAGATCCAGGAGTCGCCATTCAGTGATCAATTTTCGTGTGAAATCTTCCATTTACCCGTTGGTTAGATTCGACGGCCGCAAAACGCTAAGTATAACTGGAATCTCACGTTTCCTTAAACAAAAAAAATGCCAAACGGCTGTTGATCTCAATAGCAGCCGTTTGGCGTTCCGTTAAAAAAAAGAACACTTACTTAATTAACAACAAATACTTGCGTGAAGAAATACATTCCCTCCGATGTCACGGCCATTCCGATTCCCGCTTCTTTCCAGCGCGTATGAAGAAGATTACGGCGGTGGCCTTTAGACAGCATCCAACGCTCTACAGCGAATTCTGCCGGATTAGAAAACCCCTTGTTATAGGCTATATTTTCACCGATCGATCTCCAATCATCAATTCCGAAGTCGATCGCTCTTTCGTCGATCAGCCTGCCGTTCAGGCCAACGTGGCTGAAAAAGCCGTATTGGGCCATGTTCTCGGAATGCTGCCTTGCAAGCTGTGCAACTTTGTCATTCCATTCTAACCCGGCAAGGCCCTTTTCAGCTCGCTTTTCGTTTATCAACTTAAACGCCTTCTTCTCTAAGCTAAAGTCAGTTGGCCTCAAATCCTTTGGGGAATCGCTTTTCCTTAATCCGTTTGTGCCTTTGTTAAGATACCTGACCCGGGGGCGGCTTACCTCTCCGACGAGCCTTGGTGCCGAAGATATATAACGTACATTTGCAGCACGTTTCGGCGACTCGGATTGACCTAGGGAGACC
>JABDJV010000352.1 GCA_013003295.1 Pyrinomonadaceae bacterium
AACGCCTTCGATGATTTTCATCGAGCTTTCCAGCGGCATTTCGCTATCCGGAAGTTCCGCCCATCTATCCTCGCGATATCCGCGTATATCTGGAAATTCTTCGGTCAAGGCCAATTTAAACCGGCAATACGAATTCAGGTGGCTGTCGGCAACGTGGTGTACCACCTGCCTGATCGACCATCCATCAGGACGATAGGGTGTATCGAGTTGGTCATCGCTTAAACCTTCTACGGCTTTCGTCAATTCGCCCGGAAGTTCCTCGATCGTCGTGATAAATGATTCTCGCGATGCTCGTGTGGAATCGAAATCAGCGTTAAACTTGCCAATCGGAAATCGGAGGTCTTCACCCATGTTTTATTCTCCAAAATAATTTTCAAAGCGTGTAAATTCCTTGAGAAATGCGAGTTTTACGGATCCGGTCGGACCATTACGCTGTTTGGAAATCAAGATCTCGGCCACTCCGGCGTTTTCATCGGACGGATTATAATAATCTTCCCGGTATATAAAGGCGACAACATCTGCATCCTGCTCGATACTTCCCGATTCGCGTAAATCCGACATCAGTGGTCTCGGAGGGTTTCTTGCCTCGGGCGCGCGCGACAGCTGCGACAGTGCAACGACGGGAACGTTTAGCTCCTTGGCCAGCCCTTTCAGCTCCCGCGAAATTTGTGAAACCTCCTGTTGGCGGGATTCCGAGCGCTTTGAACCTGACATCAGCTGAAGGTAATCAACCACGATGAGATCAAGCCGCTTTTGTTCCGCGGCCAGCCTCCTTGCCTTGGCCCTCATCTCCAAAACAGAAATTCCCGGAGTATCGTCCACAAATATCTTCGCTTCTGAGATCGAACCGATAGCTCCTGCGAGCCTTCCCCACTCATCCTTGGTAAGGAAGCCGGTTCGAAATCGATGTGCATCAACCCGCGCTTCGCTGCTCAGCATACGCATCACCAGCTGTTCCTTCGACATTTCCAGAGAAAACACGGCAACCGTAGCATCCTCACGGATGGCAGCATTTTGTGCGAGATTGAGGCAAAGCGCCGTCTTACCCATTGAAGGCCTTGCCGCGACGATGATCAGGTCGGTCTTCTGAAATCCGGAGGTCATCTGGTCAAGCTCACGAAACCCTGTCGCCAGTCCGGTAAGCGCGTGGGTCTCGCGTTTGGCGTATTCCTCTACCTTTGCCAATACATCCTCAGCAACCGGCTTTACGTGAGAGAATCCTTGCCGCGTTCGTTCGTCGGCAAGAGCGAATATCATCTGCTCAGCGCTATCAAGAATTTCCTCGGCGTCCTGTTCTTCTGAAAGCGCTTCGCTCGTAATCTGATTGCAGACCCGTATCAAATTTCGGACGATCGATTTTTCATGGACCACCTTCGAATAGTCATGAATATTTGAAAAGTGAGGTAGCCCGTATGTCAGATTTGTAATTGCCGCTACCCCACCGATCGAATCGAAATGTCCGTGTTTTTTAAGCTCCTCGCCGATCAAAATAGGATCGATTCTCTCACCATCCTCGAACAGACTGGTCATAGCTTTGAAGATGCGCCGGTTTTTTGGCGAATAAAAATCTTCAGGCTTGAGCATTTCGATCGCCTGTGAGATCAGGGCATTGTCGAGAAGGATAGCGCCCAGAATTACCCGCTCGCTCTCCTCACTGGAAGGAAGCGGCTTTTCCAAATATTGATCGCGAATCATTTCCGGATTGGGCGTCGCCATATTCTACCTAAATGTTGGGGAAAATTTGAAAAAAAGACCGCAAGCTTTCATAAAACTTGCAGTCTTTAGATGCTACTACAAACTTAAAAAACTACCAAAGATCGACCTCGAATACGGTAGATTTTCAAGAAATACTGATGATCTAGCCATCAACGCTTTCCTGTGTATCGGATTCCCCGTCAGCTGCTGGTCCTTCCTGCTCTGACGGTGCCGGCTCTTCTTCGAGTTTCTCCTGGATAGCCTCACCCTCAACCGTTACGGAGATCGGTATATCCAATATAACGTCGCGATGAAGTTTCACCGGGACGTTATAATCTCCGATTTCCTTGATCGGGTGCTTTAATCTGATATTGCGTCGATCTATCTCATAACCCTTTTCCATTAACGCATTTGCCACGTCGATCGAGGTCACCGACCCAAAAAGCGTACCGCTTTCACCGGCCTTTCTTTCAAAGTTAAAGGAAATGTCCTTCATCTGCTCAAGCTGTGCCTCGGCGGTCGATTTCTCTTCCGCCGCTTTTTTAAGCAAAAGCACCCGCTCCTGCTCAACCTGTTTAATATTTCCTTTGGTCGCCGGAATCGCATAACCCCGGGGAAGTAAATAATTTCGGGCGAAACCCGCTTTGACTTTCACGATCTCACCGCGTCCGCCCAGGTTATCTATATCTTCTCTCAATAATATCTGTGTAGTCGCCATAATTTGCTGCCTCCTTCTCTAGTCCGAAACATATGGGAGCAGCGCCATAATACGTGCGCGCTTGATCGCCCTTGCCAATCTTCGCTGATCCTTTGCTGAGACACCGGAAATACGTCTCGGCATGATCTTGCCGCGCTCAGGAATAAACCTGCTCAGATAGTCGACATCTTTCCAGTCGACGTAGGCCGGAATTATTTGGCGCTGACGGCGATTGTATCGGCGGTAATTTGGCCGCGTATTGCGTCGATTCTGATAATTTCTATTGCCTCTCGGACGATTATCCGAACTTCGCGAATCACTGCTTCCCGATCGGGCCGGAGATGCAGCCGGTTTCTTCTCCGAATTTTCCGGAGTCTCTTTCTTTTCAACCTTTTTCTCTTCTGTTTTAACTTCAGCTTCCTTAGCTTTTGCTTTTTCTGTATCAGCCATTTCTAAGATCCTCCTTATCGGGTCGCTTCGGCGTCTCCTGCCGTTTCGTCCTGTGAATCACCGCCGCCAACAAGATTGGAAAGTTTTTCCTTTCGCGCTTCTCGTTTGGCTACTATCTTGTCCGCCGTCTTCCGCTCTTCATCGACGCGAACCGTCAAGTAGCGGAAAATCTTGTCGTTGACCCGCATCCGGCGTTCCATTTCAGCGATTTCGCTTCCGGATCCCTCGATCTCAAACAAGTAGTAATAACCCTCGGTGAAATTTTTGATCCGATAAGCCAGCGGCCTTCGCCCCATGTCTTCAGTGGTAACGATACTGCCGCCTTCTGACGTGATCAGTTTTTCTATTTCCGAATTGAGTTCTGCAATATCCGCATCCGTAGTTTTCGGATCGGCGATATACATTACTTCGTATACTCTATTATCAGCCAATTTCCTTTCCTCCCTTATGGATAATAAAGCCTCATCTCTATATAGATGAAGCAAGTTAGGTTAAATAAAAAGACAGCATTTGCTATCCGTTAAACTTTGACATCGCTTGTTCGATGCCTTCTGTGATCAATTCGCGGATGGCGTCTGCACTGCGTCTCAGAACTTCCTGTAAAGCTTTAGCTTCTCTCCGCGAAAATCTCTCAAGCACAAATTTCTTCGAATTACTCAATGGATGTTCGGGCTGAATACCAATTCTCAGCCTCGCATAATCCTGTGTTTTCAAACAATCATTGATCGAGCGTAAACCGTTATGTCCTCCTGCCGAACCGCGTGCCCGCAGGCGGATCGTACCAAACGGTAAATTCAGATCATCAACTATAACTACCAATCTTTCTAGGTCCCGGCCATTTTTGCTGAGCAAACCGCCGATCGATTCGCCGCTTAGGTTCATATAAGTCTGCGGCTTTGCAAATTCGACCTTTTGCTCCTCAAAAACGGTTTGCCCGATCAATGCGCGACACTCTTTTCTCCGGATCTGAGCGTTAAAATCGGCGGCCAATAGATCAACAACCATAAACCCCAGATTGTGCCGCGTATTTTCATACTCCGGGCCGGGATTTCCCAAGCCTGCGATCAGCCAGCTTTTTCCTTCGGCATCCGCATCGCTTTTTGCTATCTCTCGATCGGATTTCATTTTTTTCAACCAAATAAAGCAAGCCGTTCCGCTGGAGAACCAGCGAAGTTAGTCTTCGCCGTCTCCATCGGTTGATTCGTCCTGATCGCCTTCGACCGTTTCGCCGTCTTCGTCTTCTTCTCCGACAATTCCCGGCTCCAGTCCTTCTTCGATCTCTTCGACCTCTTCGACCTCTTCCTTCACAAATACTACCGAAGCTACAAGAAGCTCGGGCGAATCCAGAATTTCGATGTCGTCATCAGCACTGATATCCGATACGTGAACAGACTCATTTGCGGCTAACTCCTCGACGTCCACATCGATCGACTCCGGTATCTTACTTGGCAATACCAGAACACGGATCTCACGCAGCTGCTGCTCAAGCAAACCGCCTTCGTCTCTTACACCGATCGGACTGCCAATTAAATTGATCGGAACCGTGATCTCGATCTTCTCACCTTTAGCCAGGCGTCTGAGGTCAGCATGAAGCAAACGGCCCCGGACCGGATCGATCTGTCTGTCCTGAAAGATCACCCGGCTTTCGCCAACACCTTCAATATCAAGTGAAAATAGGGTGTTTGCGCCCGTGTCAGAACGAATAATAGCCGCAAGGTCCTTGAGATTCGCGGTGATCGCAATCGATCCTCCCTCGCCTCCATAGACGTTTGCGGGAATCTTTCCTTCCCGACGCAGGCGACGCGCAAAGTTCGTACCGCGTCCTTCCCTAACTTCTGCTTTTACAACAAATTTTTCAGCCATAACTACTCACCAATCTTTTCGCTAAACTATATAAAGAGAAATGAAACACTCGTTTCATCGTGAATCGATTTGATTCCGGTTGCCAACAGTTCGGCAACTGTCAGAACCTCGATCCTTCCTTCGTCTCTTAAAACCAAACCTTTTTCATCAAGGGGAATCGTATCCGTCACGATGATCTTCTTGATGTGAGATCCGCGCAAGTTCTTAATCGCATTCCCTGACAAAACTCCGTGCGAAAAACACGCGTAAATCTCGTTTGCCCCATTTTTGTGTAGGGCCGCTGCTACCTTGCAGATCGTACCGCCGGTATCGCACATGTCATCGACGATCAGACAATTCATCCCATCAACCTCACCGACAACATTCATAACTTCGGCGACGTTAGCCTTTTCGCGACGCTTATCAACCAAGACCAAACCCGCATCGAGCCTCTTTGCATAAGCTCTGGCGCGCTCCGCCCCACCCGTATCAGGTGCCACGACAACCAGATTATCGATCGGATTGTCCTGGAAGTAGTTCACGATCACCGGAGCCGCAAAAAGGTGATCAACCGGAATATCAAAAAACCCCTGGATCTGAGATGCGTGCAAATCGATCGTTAAAACCCGGTCTGCTCCCGACGTATCGATCAGATTCGCGATCAACTTCGCAGCGATCGGCACTCTCGGCCGATCCTTCTTGTCAGACCTGGCATATCCAAAATACGGGATTACCGCGGTAACCCGTTCAGCCGATGCGCGCTTAAACGTATCGAGCATGATCAAAAGCTCCATCAAGCTTTCATCAGTCGGCGGACAGGTCGGCTGGATTATAAAAACGTCTGCTCCCCGGACATTTTCCCCGATTTGGAAATTGAATTCACCATCAGAAAACCTGTCCGTGCTCGCCGAGCCGAGATCACAGCTCAAATGCCGACATATTTTCTCAGCAAGCTCGCGATGCGCATTACCGGAGAAGATCTTTATGTTGCCCGTTACACTCATTACGATTCGTAAAACAAACAAATGACGAGCAATCTCGATCGAGCGAGTTACCCGTCAAACTTTAATATGTGCTGGGGCGGAAGGATTCGAACCTACGAATGCCGATACCAAAAACCGGTGCCTTACCACTTGGCGACGCCCCAATAAACTTTTTAGAAGCTGTCAGAAAATAATCTTTCACACGGCCTTAAGAACTCTTGATATTCAGCCCGCGAAACCGTTTCAACCGCAAAAATTCTGGTTGATATTTCTTTCGAAAACGACTCAAATGCCGCCTGCCGTGTTTCTTCGTTGTCAAAGACGCCAAAAACGCTTGCTCCGCTGCCTGTCATCAACGCGTGTTTCGCTCCAAAATCGAGCAATTTTTCTTTAGTCTTTCCGATTTCCGGGAAAATTTGGAAAATCACCTTTTCAAAATCATTGACTAACTCTAAATGCCCCAGTTCAAGCCTTTCAGCGTCATCGTAGCAATTTTGAAGAATACTTTTTGAGTCGTTTTTTGTCAAGCGTTCAGCGCCTAGTTTTGAAAAGGCCTCAGCCGTCGAAACCTCAATGTTTGGCGTAGCTATCAGCAAATATTTCTCGCTCAATTCCGCCAAGCCGGAAATCTGGTTTCCCCGTCCTTTTCCAAACGCCGTCCCGCCATAAAAAAAATAGGAAACATCAGACCCGATCCCGGAGCCGATGTCGATTAGGTCCGCCAATCTCGCGGGTGCGTCCCAAAGTATTGTCAATGCCAACAAAGTGATAGCAGCGTTTGAGGAACCGCCGCCTAACCCGCCCGGGAAAGGTATATTCTTCTGAATATGAATCTCTGCCCCGCGTTCGATTTCAAATTTCTCCTTGAGCGCGCGTGCACTTCTTAAGATCAGGTTTTGTTCATCAGTTGAAATATCCCGATCATCGCTGGTCAAATTCAATTCAGGACTTTCAGTAAAACTTATCGTGTCTTTCAATGAGATCGTCTGAAATACTGTGCAAAGCTCGTGAAAGCCGTCATCACGTTTCCCTAAAACCCTGAGAAACCAATTGATCTTCGCGAATGATGGAAGTGTCAAACTTGTTCGATTCATCGGATTCAGGATAGATAATTCAAGTGGAATTTACAATACGCCGCCAGCCGCGGGATACCTTCATACGGCAGACCAGATTTCTCAACCAACCCTGCACGTCAATTTATCAATCCTAAGTGGGAAAAATGGTTTGAAAAGCCCCCGTCTTGATGTAAAATCGGTCTACCCCCTTAAATAAACAAGTATTGAAGGACTTCCAGCAGTGATTCGTGTGATCTCATTCAGGGCTTTATTAATAATTTCCTTACTTTCCTCGTCGGTATTCGCACAGCATGTAGGCGGCGTTAAGGTTTCGCCAACGATCGATCCGAAGATTAAGGATGGGAAATGCAGAGCGCTCAAACTGGGCAGGGCAGCGTTCTCAAAGCCGCCCAAATACCCCAACGATGCGGTAGCCGCCCGAATTGGCGGCACGGTAAACGTAAACATCTCGATCGACAAAGATGGATATGTTACTGAGGTGCGTGGGGCATCGGGACCGGAG
>JABDJV010000371.1 GCA_013003295.1 Pyrinomonadaceae bacterium
GCTCTTCAACGACCTAAAAAAACTCATCGACGAGGCATCTGCAAAGCATAGTATTCCAAAAAACTATTTCTACTATCTGGCAATACCCCCTTCGCTTTTTTCAAATGTTGCGGAAAAAGTCTGTAAAAATGGATTAGCTTCTCAGGAAAAAGGCAATTGGCGGCGTTTTATATTTGAAAAGCCGTTTGGCCGTGATCTTGAATCGGCAAAAGAACTCAATACCGGATTGCTGAAGATTCTCGATGAAAATCAAATATATCGGATCGATCATTACCTGGGAAAGGAAACTGTACAGAACATCCTCGTATTTCGCTTTGGCAACAGCATATTTGAACCTATTTGGAATCGTAACTTCGTCGATCACGTTCAAATAACGGTCGCGGAGGATCTTGGTGTTGGGTCGCGAGCGGGATATTATGAGAGGGCCGGTGCCCTGCGTGACATGGTTCCAAATCATATATTTCAGCTGATCACCCTAACCGCAATGGAACCTCCCGTCTCTTTTGAGGCTGACGCCGTCAGAGATGAGCAAGCCAAGATCCTGCAGGCGATACAGGCCTATTCGCCTCAAAACGTCTTAAAAGAGGTCGTACGAGGGCAGTACGGGGGCGGTGAGATCGATGACGAAAAGGTTCGGGCGTACCGCGAACTCGATAACGTCAGGGAAAATTCGGATACGGAGACGTATTCGGCTCTAAAGCTTTCGATCGATAACTGGCGCTGGGCAGGCGTACCCTTTTACGTTCGCACCGGAAAACGAATGCCGCGTAAACACACGAGCATTGTGATCCAGTTCAAAAATGCACCGTTTGTACTTTTCAGGGACACGCCGATCGATCATTTGACAAAAAACCGGATCGTCCTGCATATCCAGCCGGATGAGGGAATCACATTGCACTTTGGCGCTAAAACACCGGGTCCACTGGTAAAAATGGGCGCTGTGGACATGGAGTTTGATTACTCGGAACATTTTGATAAAACGGTTTCCACCGGATATGAGCGGCTCTTATATGACTGTATGATCGGTGATGCAACCCTTTTTCAGCGCGCGGACATGGTTGAGGCGAGTTGGAAGATCGTATCGCCTATTCTGGATGTTTGGGAAGCGATCCCGGCGCGGGATTTTCCAAATTACGAGGCCGGATCGTGGGGGCCGAAATCAGCTGACGAATTGTTGGAAAACGATGGTCGAAGATGGCAAAACGATATTGATTAAATGAAAAACGTAAAAAAATTCAAAGATCTGACAGATTTAAGCGCATTTGCAGCAAAGCAAATAATTTCGGTCGGAAAAAGAGCGATAAAGAAGAACGATAGGTTTACCCTTGTGTTAGCCGGTGGATCTACGCCGAAGCTGCTATATCAATTGCTAAAAACCGACGAATACAAGAAACAGCTCGATTGGCAAAAGGTGATCTTTTTTCTGGGTGATGAGCGTGATGTATCCCCCATGTCGGACCAAAGCAATTTCCGCATGATCAGTGAAAATCTATTGGAGGCATTGAAAATTCCGAATTCGAATATACTTCGCTGGAACACAGAAATCATAAAAGCGGAGGAAGTGGCAGAGAATTACGAAAAAACGATCAAGCGCTTTTTTGGCCTTCAGAATGGAGAATTTCCACAGTTCGATATGGTTTTACTTGGAATGGGAGACGATGGGCACACCGCTTCCCTTTTTCCGGCAACCCCTGCTTTGCATGAGACGAAGCGGATCGCTGTTAACAACTGGGTCGAAAAATACGATGCGAACCGCCTGACGTTGACATACCCCGCGATCAATAATGCCGGAAATATTTTGTTTCTTGTAAGTGGAGAAGAGAAAGCCGAGGCGGTTAGAGAAGTTCTCAAGGGCGCTTCGAATTTTGAGAAGTTCCCGTCACAGAAGATCAAACCGGTCAAAGGTAAGCTGCTATGGCTGATCGACAAAGGGGCATCCTCTGAACTCTAGAATTGGCTTTTGATCCCGTCAATGAATTCATCAAGATCATTTGCGACCTGCTGTGGAATCCGATCGTTAAGAACCCACGTGTGAACATCTCCAAGGTAACTCATTCCGAGATAGTTAGCGGTTTCGGAAAACGGCACGGTAAAGCCATCCGGCAAATCCGGATCGGAGCCGCAACTGATCATCGCCATATTCATTTCGCGTAATCTTCGACCCAGCTCTTTCTCGACTCGCATCAGGTCTGTGATCCTGTCAAAGAATGTTTTCATCATTCCGCTCATCGAATACCAATAAACCGGTGTAGCGTAAATAATAGTTGCGTGCTTTGCTACGATCTCAGCGATCAGGGGAAGAAAATCATCGTCGCTATTCTTAAAATCATAATGAAAATCCCCGATCCGTTTTTTTCGAAGATCGATTACTTCAAATCCCAGATCTTCCGAAACATATCCGACAATTCTGGCCGTGTTGCCCTCGCTTCTTGCACTACCCTGTATTATTACTCCGCTGCTGCTCATGTTTTTTCCATAAAATAGTAACCCATTTATCTTTAACCCGTCAGAAACGAATTATCAATTCGGGATTTACTATTCCGAAACAACGAATTACAATTAGCGCATAAATACGTATGGAAATTGAGATAGCTGTAGCGATAATCCTACTGTTGACGTTAACCATCCTGGCCTCGGTCGATATGGCTTTCTCTCAACTCAGTGATGTCAGCCTCAGGAGGCTTTTCTCGGAAGCCGAAGAGAACAAAAAACCCGGCTCCGTGAAATTTCTCCGAGAGGTTTCAGAAAACCGTCCTCGTTTCAGATTCGCCCTGTCATCGGCGGTTCAAATACTTTTGATAGTTTTTTCGGTTATTGTTGTACTGATCGTCTATAAATTCTCTCAAGAACCGCTTAGAATGCTTGTTTATTCACTTGTCATAGGGCTAACCCTATCAGTGCTCTTCCGACAGATCATTCCCAGATTTATTACCTGGACAAGACCCGAAGCAAAGTTACTGTTCCTTCTGCCGTTGATCAGACCGATTTACCGGGTTCTGCCATTCATTGCGGATCCCTTTGAGCCGTCTTTTCGCGGACGAGAAAGATCGAAGTTAGAAATGACCCTTACGCCGGATGACCCTGACGAGCGATCCGAGGATGACGCCGACGATATACAGGCCCTGATCGAGGTTGGTGAAGCCGAGGGGATTCTTGAAGTCGAAGAACGTGAACTAATTCAAACGATGGTTGAATTCAGCGACACACGGGTCGAAGCGGTGATGACCCCGCGTACCGATATTCGCGGCCTCTCGACCGGATCGACGATCAAAGATGCGCGCGACATGATGATCGAGGAGAAATTTTCGCGGCTGCCTGTGTACAAGAACAATATGGACGATATTGAGGGCGTCATTTACGTTCGCGATATCTTAAATGCCTGGTCCGAAAGCAAGGAAGATCAAAATATTCGGGATGTTCTCCGCCCGGCTTTTTTTGTACCGGAAACAAAATCAGTTTCGGAATTGCTCAAGTCTATGCAGAATACGCATGTTCAGATCGCGATCGTAATTGATGAATATGGAGGCGTTGCAGGACTCGTTACGGTAGAAGACATACTCGAGGAAATTGTTGGCGAAATTGAGGACGAAGACCAGGAAGAGGAGATCATCGAGATCATAGAGGGTACCGATGGCTATTTCGACGTTCTTGGCTCCACTGAGATAGGAAAGATCGAACGGGTGCTAAATATGGAAATTGAGGATGACGATTTTACGACGATCGCCGGCCTCGTCACCACCGAAACGGGTTATGTTCCGAAGCGTGGTGAAAAGTTAAATTTCCGTGGTCTTGATCTCGAAGTATTAAAAGCTGATGCGAAAAAGGTTCAGGTTATCCGCCTTCGAAAACTGAATGGCGGCGAAACAAACGAGACCTCGGAAAATGAATAGCAATATCGAACTGAAGGCAAAAGCCCGTAAATTTTCGGAACAGATCAAAATCGCAAATGAGCTGAGCGAATCCCCGCAAGATACCCTTTTGCAGGAAGATACATTTTTCTTCTCTAAAAACGGACGGTTAAAGTTACGCAAATTCAGCGAAAGTAGAGGTGAACTGATTATCTACCAACGTCCGGATAAAACGGGAGCGAAACAGTCCTCCTACGAGATATGCCCAACGCGCACACCAGAAGTTCTTAAGAACACCCTGTCCCTTGCACTCGGCGTAATTGGAGTCGTTCGAAAAACCCGCTATTTATTTTTCCACGGACAAACCAGAATTCATCTCGACGTCGTCAACGATCTTGGCCAGTTCATCGAATTTGAGTATGTATTACAACCCGATGAGGCTCCGGAGAATGGACAAATCGCCGTTGACTATCTGAAAAAAAGATTTGGAATCCGTCGCGACGATCTGATTTCTCATTCCTACATTGATCTACTATTGTCTGAACAATAGATAAAAAGTATCATTGACCATATCGACACAACAACATTTGTCGGCTTTGCTATGCGTTCGCAAAGCTCAGTTGGCAGTAACCCCATTTCAAAAGGAGTAATAAAATGGCTATCAGATTAGGTGATGAAGCGCCGGATTTCACGGCGGAGACGACAGACGGAACGATCAATTTCCATGAGTGGCTTGGAGACAGCTGGGGCGTATTATTTTCCCATCCAAAGGATTTTACACCCGTATGTACAACAGAATTAGGATATACGGCCAAACTCAAGCCAGAGTTTGAAAAGAGAAACGTTAAGGCAATTGGGTTGAGTGTAGATCCAATTGATTCTCATAACGGTTGGTTGAAGGATATTGAGGAAACTCAAGGAACCGCGGTAAATTTTCCGGTTATTGCCGACGAATCACGTGCGGTTTCGAATCTCTACGATATGATTCACCCGAACGCGGACGAGACTTTTACGGTTCGCTCTGTATTTATTATCGGACCTGACAAAAAAGTGAAGCTCACGCTCACCTATCCGGCAAGCACCGGAAGAAATTTCGATGAGATTTTAAGGGTCATCGATTCACTTCAGCTAACCGCCGATTACAGTGTCGCAACCCCCGTAAACTGGAAGGACGGAGATGATTGTATTATTGTCCCAACTGTTTCGGACGAAGAGGCAAACGAAAAATTCCCGGCAGGATTTACAAAGGTAAAACCCTACCTGAGAACTACGCCTCAGCCAAATAAGGACAAAACCGAATCAAAGACAGCGTAATATCCTGTTGCGATGCCCTGGGGCCACCGGGGCATCATCCCGGCCCGACGATTTCGAATCAAATGACCAAGATAAAGATATTATCGAGTAATCTTGCCAATCAAATCGCCGCTGGCGAGGTTGTCGAACGCCCTGCCTCGGTAATTAAAGAACTCATCGAAAATTCTATCGATGCGGGAGCAACGCGGGTCAAAGCAGAGATCGAACTTGGCGGACGAAGGTTGATACGCATTACCGATGATGGCTGCGGAATGGAAAAAGACGACGCTGTTCTTGCGTTTGAACGTCATGCTACATCGAAGATTTCAACCCCGGAGGATCTCGCCAAGATCCGAACACTGGGCTTCAGGGGGGAAGCCTTAGCTTCGATCGCGTCGGTGGCAAAAGTTGAACTATTGACGAATCCCAAGGAAGGAAATCCGGCGACGAAGGTACTTATTGATGGCGGTAAGACGATCGAGGTAAAAG
>JABDJV010000393.1 GCA_013003295.1 Pyrinomonadaceae bacterium
TACGCCGTTTAGATCATATTCTTCACCATCAAGTTCGCGATTGATCTTTGTCAGGTTTTCGGGTTTTAAGAGTTGAAACTGGTGTCGGACGGACGAGATCACGCCTCGATAACGGCTGCGCGCGAGTTCGACAAAATTGCGATCGCCTTTTCTTACCTTTTTCTCGATTACGCGGCACCAGCCGGTACGAAAATCGGCAAGCTCGCGGTCCCACTCATCATATGAAAACGCTTCATCGCCTGCCTCAAGAGGCTGCTCGGGCATTTCACTAAACGACCAATTCTCCGCACCCTGCAAATCTTGCGGATCGCCCTCCTGATCATCCTGATCGTTCCAGGCGTTGAAGAGATCTCTAATATCCTCTGCTTCCTTTTTCTTTTCGACGCGTTTGATCTGCGATTCGGTTACGGCCTCGCCTTGAGCATCCTCTTCAGAGTATTCGCCTTCCTCCTCTTTTTGGTCGTCATTCTCCTCGGCTTGGGTCTCATCGGGTGAAACATTCTGAAAAAGGTCATAAACCCGGCTCGTCGCCATTATCGAATCGGCAACTGATGGGGAAGAGCGTTCACCGCCGAGACGCGGAGACGCGGAGGTTTTTCGGACTTTTTGCGAACCATTCGTCGAGTTCTTAGATTCCTCTTCTGTCCGATTTTCGCCTTTACTTTTTGCCTTTAGCCCGGCTTCACTCTGCGACTCCGCGCCTCCGCGGTTAGCATTCGTTTTTAGGTAAGATTCAATAACAGTTTCAATCTCTGAGACGATCTGACCATAGAATTGCCTCGCGTCATCGGTCGCGCCTCCGCACATTGTTATCTGGAATAGCAGCTCAAACGGGACCTGGTGCATCGGCAGGTCGAAAATATACGGCCGCCTTTTCCCTAAGAATTCCTGCATCAGATCAAGGTCTTTGACCAAACCCCGATAGTTGTTGCGCAGTCTTTGATCTATTCTCGCGTTTTCCATGGTTCCGAAGATCCGGCGCGCCAGGCGTGGTTCTGGAAAGGCCTGCAAAACCGCTTTATAATCCGGATTTCTCGGAACTCGTTTCTTTCTCTTTTCAAATTCCTTGCGAAACTCCTCTTCGGGTAATGCCGCCTCACCTTTTTGCACTTCCTCGATATAACCGGCGAGCGAAAATGCATCGAGCTGCTCCTGGGATGCCTCGTAGAGTTCGTTCAGCTCCGTATATGCCGCCTTCAACCCATCGGTATCTTTTGCAAAAGTGCCAAATTCAATTTGCCCGGCCCCGTGCGCAGCAAGCACTTTGTAAAGCCTGAAATCCAAATCCTCATTTTCAAACTCGTTTACATTTGAGGGCAAATAGATCGTTTTGCCGTCGCCGATCCTCGATTCCTGCGGCATCGCCGAAAGCGGTGCGATCTCAACCTGTTTCCCGGTCAGGCCCTCAACGTAGACTCTAAGAACGGTTTGAATACTCTCCAGCGGCAGACCATTTTGCGCTTCCCGCAAAAGTTCGTTTGACTGACGGGTTTCCAGTGCAAAAAACGAGCGCCGGGCCTTTGACGAAACATCCTGCTTTGTTTCCAAACCGGTTTCTACCCATTCCTCAAATTGCTCGAGCGAAACCTTCCGTAGAGCCTTGGAGCTTGAACGAAAAGCGGCCAGGGCACTTTCGGCGTCAGTTTCGGCGATTTCCTTCACAAGCAATAAGACACGTTTTGAGATCTCGGTCGCGTCTTTTCTGTTTTTCAGTTTGCCAATTCGTCCGAAGAACTGCGGACTAGTGCGAAGCAGAGAGATCAATACGGCGTTTCCATGTTTTCCGAATTCGACTAACAGTTCGCACCATTCTTTAAAGACCGCGTCAAAATTCACAAGCGTTTTCGCGCCCGAAGTAACAAAATGCAGAGTTACGCTCCCACCATACTCCAGAAAATCCGCGGCACGTTTCATTAATCGAATCGCATTTTTCGAAGTCAGGTCTTCAAAAACTTCCGGCAAGCTCGACCAAAGGTCGGCTGTCATCCCGCCCGTGCGATTTGCGAAATGCGACGCCAGGTTCAAAGTGGCTTTGGAGACCTTCCCCTTGTCTTTGCCGAATTTTTCGAAGCTCCTCGAAACCTCCGGGGTTTTTTGCAAAAAGTCGGCAGAGTGTTTTGCCGAACGATTGGCGATCTCGGAGGCCAGGCTCAAGATATCAACCAGTTGTTCTCGATCGCGAATTTCCTTGGCGAGTTTTGGCACAAGCTCGAAGGTCTCAAGAGCGATCGAACTCGATAGGATCAGTTGACGGGTGCAGATCTCAAACACCAGCGACCTTGCTCTCGCCGGGATCTGGCGCAATTTCCCGACGCCCTTTTGAAAGAACTCGACGCCAAGATCCGCATTTGCCATCGCAATTCTTCGCCCCATTTCGGCCCATTCACGTAAATCATCTGCTGATAGGATTTTTGCTGCTTTCGGAACGGCCTCAACAAACTCACGGCTGACTTTGAGCGAAACCGCAGCCAGCGACGCACTCATCTCAAGCGAAACTTTCTTCTTTTCCGCCGAAAGGCGCCCCAGACGGCGCGCAAGGCCGGTAAAGGTCTTCTTTTTCTGGGAAGGTAAGTTCTTTTCGCTTTCCGACATGGTTTTAGTCTAAGAATTAACCACTGATGATGCAAAGGATGCGACGGATTAACCTATTGCGGGATCAAGATAATATTTGCAACTTTCCGCACGAAATTTCAGTCAAAAGCCCCGGAACTTGCGCCCGAACTTTACACCCGAATTATTTCGTTAGAAAATATCCCTACGAGGAATTGAACCTATGGCAGAAAAACTTTTCGCAACACTTCTGTGCGTCTTGATAATTGCGGTCAATGCGGTTGCCCAAAATGACCCGCCAAAAGCTACCACCCCCGGGGACGAGAAAAAAACAGCGGTCAAAGTCAATAAACGGCCTCAGGATCCGCCCAAAAAACCCGAACCGTTTGATAAGGCAGATGTAAAGACAATGGCGGCAAAATGCGTAACGCTAAATACCGAAAAAGGGAAAGTCGAAATTGAGCTGTTTCCAGAGAGTGCGCCGGAATCCGTCAGGAATTTTTTGAATTTAGTTGCGACCAAGGCCTTGGATACTACGACGTTTAGCCGCGTTGTGCCCAATTTTGTTATCCAGGGCGGCGATCTCTATACGAGTCAAAACCTTACGATTGATTTGAAATGGAGAGCCGTAAGAACAATTCCCGACGAGCCAAGCCTGATCAAACACGAGCGCGGGATCGTTTCAATGGCCCGCGGTGAAGAGCCGAATTCTGCCTCGACAAGCTTTTTTATTTTGGTCAGTAAAGCGGAAACACTCGATAACAAATTTGCTGCGTTTGGGCGTGTGATCAAAGGGATGGATGTCGTGGACGCGATCAATAAAATGTCGGTTGAAAACGAGACGCCAAAAGAGCCGGTTAGAATTACAACCGCCGTTGTTAGCTCGTGTAATACAGCGGAAGAAAATTCAGAGTCGACAAATACTGTGAAAAATTGATTTCTAGGCTGGGGCCCGGCCGTCATCGTAAATAAAGATATGAAAGCACATATTATTTCCTCCCTCTTTTAACGCATCGATCTGCCGGGCCTGCTCCATCTGCTGCAGCATTTGATACATAAACTGATGCTCTTCTTTTGTCATAAACTTCCGCGAAAGATCAAATGCGCATCCCGAAGTATGGGGCGGAAGCGACCCCTTACCGCGAACTCTCAGTGAATTGGGATTAATCTTGTTCAAACCGATCTGATAGAGCATGGAGCGTGAGAGCGACGTAACCCGAAGAGGCCGCTTAAATCTTTGTTGGTAAGCCCTGGCAATCTTTTCGAGAATGGGCCTCGCGTTTGGATGAAACATACGTAATAGC
>JABDJV010000408.1 GCA_013003295.1 Pyrinomonadaceae bacterium
GGCCCGAACGGAAGGGGAATATTTTCCATCAGCTCGGATGAATAATCCTTTTCCTCAAACTCAGGACCAAAAAATTTGACCAGATTTTCGCGCTTTCGCCGATGCGGGCCGATCGGACGCCAGTCAAACGGGCCCTTTTTGCCCCAGTGCGCAAGAACAACGTCAGTGCCTGTATCTGACCAGCCGAGGAGCTGACGTTTGTAGAATGGCATGCTCGCTTTTGGTATCGAATGAAGAGTTCCTGAATCGTGAATCAAGTCGAACGGTTCTTCTGCCTTCCATTTCAGCAGATCGGCCTCGACAAACTCAATTTCGACGCCCTCATCTGCCGCCCGATTTTTTGCCATTTCGATCGCTTTTGGTATGAAATCAATAGCCGTAACCTGAAACCCGCGCTTTGCCAATTCGACAGATATGACACCCGATCCACAGCCAATATCAAGCGCCCGCCCGGAATCCTGGTTTGCTTCTGCAGCATCGATGACAAAATCGTATGGATCCGGATTATGCCACGGCAGATCTTCCGGGCTCTCGGCTTTTCCGTAGATCATTTCCATCACTTTCTTCTCAAGCATAGTGTTCCTCACGTAAAAGCAAAGAGCATTTAAATATATTCAAACCTGGTCGATCGCCGTTTTACCTTCGCCTTTTTCGTGCCACATATCGAGCCTCATGGAATCACCAGTTCCTTTTGGGTCATCGACGATATCCGCCCCTATCAAGCGCTTTGCCGATAACAGAAACCTTTTCAACTTCAAATAGGATGCTGGAATGGAAATCATCAACTGCTGTATCGATTCGTCCATTTTCGAATTGTATGTTCACTAGTTTCTATTTTTAATCTAAATGGATGTTTTCATTTTCAACTTGCCCAAACTGAGACCTTCCACGCAGAAAAAATGCCCAGGATAAGTAGGCCCTTAATTGATAGGTTAGAAGAAAACTTCCGAGAAATCCTATGATCGCCGATAGAACATTTACGCTATTCTTTACTTCTCCGAGTAGTGTGAAGAAAGCTTCTGGGTCCTTCATCGCGTGAGTAACCAACGGATCAACAACCTTTGCGAGTAGATAGCCAGTCACTAAAGTGGCGATCGTAGCGGAAACCTTTGACAACCGCTTTTCTTCCATCGCGTTATAGGGCGTGACGATCAAACCGGTAAATGATCCGAACATTGCACCGCAGGCGCCGACCAGAATCGAAAGTCCAACCTCGCTCCAATTCTCCAAAATAAGATATTGGCAGACTACGGTTAGGGCGAAAAAGAAGCCAACAGAACCCATAACAGCAAATAAGGTGTACCATTTCTTTCGATCCAGAGATTCTTGTTCGTGAACTTCTTCATCTTTGTCTTCCATTTTTCAATTCCCTATATTCTCCAAACCTATGTCTAAAGCCTCAATCAATTCATCAACATTGTCTCTTGTCGAATTAAGCATCAGGCCGGTCCGTATAACGTTGCCATAGAGCCCGCCTTTGCCGATCAGTACGCCTTGTTTTTTCGTCTCTTCAAACACTTTCAAAACCGCCTGCGGATTCGGCTCTTTCGTTTTTCGGTCGACTACAAGTTCGATCGCCTGCATCAATCCCATTCCACGAACATCTCCGATCACCGGGTGTTTCTCCTCGAGTTCCTCAAGCCGCTCGCGGAAATATCCACCGACAACAGTCGCGTTTGTTCTTAGATCTTCTTCCTCGATAAAGTTTACAACCGCCATGCCGGCCGCCATCGAAACGGGATTTCCGCCAAAGGTTGAAAATGTCAGACCCTCAAACTTATCAGCGACTTCAGGCGTTGCGATCGTCCAGCCGATCGGCACACCGTTGCCCATTCCTTTGGCGGAGGTAATGATGTCGGGTTCTACATCCCAATGTTCGATCCCAAACCATTTTTCACCGGTTCTTCCCCAACCGGTTTGAACCTCGTCGGCGATAAACAAGCCGCCGTGATTTCTTGTAATTTCCGCGACCTTTCCAAAATATTCCTTTGGCGGCGTGATAAATCCTCCGACTCCCAAGATCGGTTCGGCCATAAATGCAGCGATCTCACCGGTCGTTGTTGTCCGGATCAGTTCTTCGACATCGTCAGCGCAGGCAACATCGCAGCTTGGGTATTCCAGTTTGAATGGGCAACGATAGCAATAGGGAGCAGGCGCGTGAACAACGCCAGCGACCTGGGATGCTATCGGTTTCCACGTAGAGTGCCCAATACTCGAAAGCGCCGTCGCGCTTCTGCCGGAATAGCTGTGACGCAAGACGACCACCTCATGCCTTCCGGTCGCGAGTTTTGCTGCAAGCACTGCCGTGTCATCGGCCTCGGTCCCGCTGCTGGTAAAGAAAGACTTTTTGAGTTTGCCGGGTGAAATATCCGCAAGTTTTTCGGCCAGATCTCCCTGCGGCTTATTTCCATAAAGCGTAGAGGTATGCGAGATCGTATTGACCTGATCAATGATCGCTTTGTTAACTTTTGGATTCGCGTGTCCGACGCTAACTGTTAATACGCCGCCGAAGGCGTCAAGGTAGCGATTTCCCTGATCGTCCCAAACATACTCGCCCTCGCCTTTTACGATCGCGATCGGCTCCTCGTAATAGTTTGCAACGGCGGGAAAAAGAAATTGTTTGTGTTTGCGAATGGCTTCAGACAGCTCGGTCTTTTCAGTTGTTGGATTCATATTCTGCTCACTTTTTGAAGGATTGCACTTATTCCGCTGAGTAATGCAATTTTCGGCGAAATCCAATGAAAAAGCAACAACTTTTAACCGAGGTAATTTTAGGCACACGAATACCGCCTCGTTTAGGTGAAACAAACGATGATAAAACTCCCAATACTATTGATAAATTATTAGCTTAGGGTGTTCTTCCAGCTGGTTGCGAATTGCGTTTTAATCAAATCCTTTTTGAAGCTCGTCACGTGACGGCAGAGGGCTCCGTTCTTCTTCCTCCGTGAGTTCACGGTAGGCACTAATAAAGTTTGTGCCTACCG
>JABDJV010000417.1 GCA_013003295.1 Pyrinomonadaceae bacterium
GAGCTGGACACCCTCGGTAAAGTAGTCGGTCTTTATTCGAATCTGAATCGGAGCATAGGTGTGGTAAAGACGGTCATTTATATGATCGATCGCGGCGGAATGAAGCTCATGCTCGAGCAATTCGATATCATCTTCAGAATCGGTTGAAAATTTGTCCCATTGAATTTTCAATTTAATGATATGCGGAACAAACTTCCCGTCCTTGCCGAAATCCTTCGCTTCTTGATCCAGCAAAAACTTGATCTTTTCGGTGAGTTTACTCGTAGCGAGGCTGCTCGAAGGGTTCCAGCCCCGGCCGGTGAGACGATCAAAGGTATCTCCAACTTTTGTCAAAACACCCTGAACCAACCAGTCCAGCGAAAAACTTTTTTTTACTTGTGGTTTTCTTTCTTCAACCATTCAGCACCTAAGAATTTGGCCTAATTTCCAGGATTTCACGTAATTTTATACAAATTCGTAAATATTAGGAAGTAAAAGGAAAAATCTGGTAAAATAATTAATGTTAAACAATTTTGAAAATTGTTGACTATTGTTAGTTTATTAAATATACTGACGGTGCGGAGATAGTTTTTTATCTCTTGCCGGTTGAATTCTATGGTGATTTCAAAACGGAATCAAAACTGAAGAAAATTGTTATGTTAAAACAAAGATCGTCAACGACAACCTATACAGACAAACGGAATATGAGGGGCTTTTCTATGATAGAGCTCCTTATCGTCATGTCCATTATTACGATAATGACTGCCGCCAGCCTGTTTTATCTCACCGCCCATCAAGATCTCTACGAGGCGGAAGATGAAGCATTAATGATTATCGACGTTCTGCAGGAAGCCCGGCAGCGATCGCTCACTCAGCGCGAGACAATCCGGGTAGAGATCGATATTACCGACAATGTAGTTCGCCTCATTGATGAGAATTCGCCCGGTACAGCTGACGATGATACACCGATTCGGGAGCTTGCACTCCGCGTACAGGAAAAGGTAACCGTCAACTCGCGAGCCGATAATGTACCGGACAATCCGCCGGAAAGCAGCCCTGTACCGAGTGCACAATTTAGACAAAGTGTTTACCCGGGAAGCGAAAACAACCAGGTTGCGACTATGCGCTTTCAAAGCAACGGAACGATCATTGATGCGGGCAGCAACGCAGCTGGCAACACGGGCGCCATAAGCACCGGGGTTACGCTGCATGTTTGGTCGCCCGATAAAGACAACGCTAGTGAGGCTGAAGTCGGACGAGCGATAACGATCCTTGGTTCCACCGGCTCAATTCGACTGTGGTTATATGAACCAGATGCTCCGACCGGTTCGCCGCATTGGCTCGATTCGAGAAGAACAAGCACTTACGGCGGAGTCTAGACCGAAAGCCGGAAAGCCGGCATTACACGGGGATAAAGATATGAATAGATTTGATAAAAATCGAAAAGGCGAAGAGGGATTTTCCTATATCGATGTGATGATCGCAATTGTCATTATGTTAGTGGGCGTTTTGGCGCTTGCCTCTGCGCTTACTGCAAACCTTATTAGGTCCTACGAAACTGACAAAAAAATAATCGCTAAGCAATATGCACTTTCAACGATCGAGTCGATTATTTCGGCTAAGGATATTGCCCGCACAGATGCTGTAGAGGGTTGGGAATCAGTTGGAAATGTTGGAAACAACATTGTTGACGGTACCGCTCAAGGCATTTTCTTAAACGGTTGGACACCAATTCGGGAAGAGCTTGGTTGGGATGGAGTTGCCGGAACTGCCGACGACGGTTGTCCGGAAGCCACGGCCTGCAACGTCGCGGGAAGACCGCCGAATAACAGCCCGGTCGTTCCGGGATTTGAAAGACGAATTGTAATCACGGATGTTCAGGACGCTGAACGTCCGACGCCCCCAAATCCGATCACAAGGCGGCGAATCGACGTGACGGTTCGATACAACGTTAGCGGAATTTATAGGAATGAGAGCGTAGCGACGCTCGTGACCAATTATTAATCAACTGGGTTTATCGGTATGAAATCTACAAACGAGTCAGAAAAGATGAAAGAGAAAAATATCAGCTCTGAAAGCGGATTCAGTCTGTTAGAGATGCTGGTTGCAATGGTAATTTTCCTGATCGTGACAAGCTCGATATATGGATTGCTTTCCATGTCGCGTGTTTCTCGAAACAGGTCGAGCCGACGAACTGACGTATTGAAGAACGCCAGGACCGCGGTCCATCTGATCGGCCGTGACGCGTTAAATGCAGGCCTCGGATATCACCAGAAGGGAGCGATGGTCCCTGACGGATTCCTTTCTTCGACCCTCGGGCTGCCCGCAGACGTCGATACAGACCGGGATATTTTGACGTCGGTGATAGCAGGAAATGAAATTTTCCCAAACGATCTGCTCGACAGCAGTTCAGATCGAACGGACATTATTGCGTTTGCATATCGCGATCTTGATTTTAACACCGGTGATGCGATGTCGATCGGAGGCCCCTCCGCCGGAAGCTCGCCCGACGTAGCACGGCTTGCGATTGACGGCAATGAGGCAAACAGTGCCGCCACCTACGATCTTTGTTTGATCGAGGCAGGAAACACACAGATGGCTGCGATGGTCAGCACCGTGCCAAATAGTTCGAACATAGACTTTGCGCCTTCCGATCCGCTGGGGATCAATCTTCCCTACAACATAAATGGTGTTAACGGAAGTCTTATGCAGCCTTGCACGCCGTCAGTCACGGAGCATTGCACCACCCAGCTTTCGTCACTAAAACGTTTTTTTTGGGTCAGTTACAAGGTGAAGCAAGACGGTACTTTGGTGAGAATCGTTTACGGAAACAATCGCGGAAATCCATTTGATGAACAGGTTCAGGAAAGCCCGCTGGCGTATAACGTGAAGAATCTTCAGTTCAAATACGTTTTGGAAGACGGAACTGTAACGGACAACCCGATTGCGGGTCCGGATGGCGTTGCCGGGACTGCAGACGACTTGCCAAACAACTTCAATCTGATCCGGCAAATTACCGTAAGCATTGAAGTTCAGTCAACTGAGACTGATGAACAAACCGGCCAGCCGGAAGTCATTAAACTTGACGCGACATTTAACGCACGAAATTTGCAGTACGACGTAGGTTAACAAATACCTGAGGATAGAGATATGTTGGATAAAAACTTAAATACTAATAAGCAAGCGGATCGTGAAAACGATCCAGTGAAAAACAGCGATCAAACCGGCTCGGCGATCATCGTTGCATTGTTGGTTATGATTCTATTGATGGGATTTGTGGCTCTTGCTGTATCTCGAACGACAAACGAAACGGTCGCATCGTCAAATGATGCTGCAGAAACGCGAACATTCGAGGCGTCTCAAGCAAGTCTTGAGATAATGACCCATAACTTCGACAAGATATTCGACATTAAACTAAACCCTTCAGCTGCAGACCTGACACGCATCCAGGGGCAGACTCCGGACGGGTTTACAAATGACTATGATTTCCTGCAGTCGATTCAGCAGATCGGTAATCGCGAGATAGTCGTGATGACCGGTGAGCAATTCCAGGGCCTGAGCGCCATGCGCGATGAATGGCAGATCGATGCGAGGGCAACCAATAAGTACGATGGTGTGCAAGTCGCGCTGCGCCGAAGATTCTTTAATAACAGAATTCCGATCTTTCAATTTGGTATTTTCTACGATGACGATCTCGAGTTTCACCCGGGCCCCCGATTTGACTTTGGCGGCCGGGTGCATTCCAACCGACACCTATTCATGAAGGCCAACGATTTAAGGTTTTCATCAAAAGTTACCGCAACCGGTGAAGTATTTACCGATGTCATGCGAAATGGAAACAGCACCGGATCCTACACAAACAAGATTCGAATTAAGAATGCCTCGGGTACATACGTTTTCTTGAATTACAACATGGGAAGCGTTTTGCGGGATGTCGTCAACGGTTCGCCGAAGATCAATGTTCCCGATATGCCGGTAGGTTATACAAATGCTGATTGGGGCGCAAACGAAGTATTGTTTCAAGGAAACCTTCTCGCAAATCAATCAAAACTAGATCTTCCCCTAAAGATCGCGAGTCAATTAGCCGGCGGTGAATTGGATTACATCGAGCTTATCAAACGGGGTAAAGT
>JABDJV010000445.1 GCA_013003295.1 Pyrinomonadaceae bacterium
ATGCTTCCGAGCGTAGCCGTATACAGTGCCGGAAGCATCAGGGTGTGAGTAACATTTTCTTTCTCAAAAATTTCTTGCAATCGCTCTACATCCTGCTCTACGAGGCGCTCTGTGAGAACTAATTTGCCGCCCGTTGAAAGGGTCCAAAAAATTCCAACCATTGAGCTATCAAACGAAAAGGAAGAAAGAATAAGAAAGCTTTCCGGCTTGTTCGGATAAAAATCAAACCGGGCTAATGTAGAGGACGCAAGATTTTCATGGGTTACCGCGACTCCTTTTGGCTCTCCAGTGCTTCCCGAGGTGTAAATCACGTAGGCCAGGTCCTCAGGCTCTATTTTCTCCCGAACGATGGAAGAAAGAGGCTTATTACTAGCAAGAATTTCCTCAATAGTTTTCGATTGGACCGGACGCCCCGCAATTCGCTCCGCCAGCGCCTGCTGGCTCAAAACAAAAGGAGTTTCGGAATCTTTGAGAATAGAATCGATACGATCCTCGGGATACTGAGCGTCAATCGGTAAATAAGCAAAGCCAGCCTTCAAAACACCAAATATCCCGATAACCATCTCGAGCGAGGATTCACAAAGTATGCCAATCGGCCTGTTTCGGTCGAGACCTGACTCGTGCAGAAAGTTTGCAACCAAATTCGATCGGTGATTGAGCTGACCGTAAGTTAGATTTTTGTTCTTGAAGGAAACTGCTATTTGTTTCGGATTTTTCTTAACCTGTGTTTCAAAAAGCGGCACAACCGATCTTTCCTTAAGGTCTGTATCCGTTTCGTTCCAGGTTTCTAATAACGCAATTTCCTTGTCAGTTAGTAAAGATATGTCAGATATTCTTTGATGCGGGTTTTCGGTGATCGCTTCTACCAGTTTTTGAAGATGGTCGTGCATTTGCTCAACCGTATCTTTTCTAAAAAGGTCTTCTGCATATTCAAAAATGCCGCTTATAATTTCTTCTTTATCGGAGATATAAAGTGTTAGGTCAAACTTAGCTACTCCAATATCAAAAGGCTGATGTTCTAATCTAATTCCATCGCCAAAAAACGGCAGATTCGGCGTCTTGTGGTAGATAAACATAACCTGAAAAAGCGGATTATGGCTAAGGTAACGTGATGTTCCGAGAGACTTTACAATCGTTTCAAACGGAGTGTCTTTATGCTCAAGGGCTGCTTGTGTCGTTCGTTTGACGCTCTCCAAGAGCTCGGAAAATCTCGGATTTCCCGATAGATCAGAACGCAAGACAACTGTTTCATTGAAGAAGCCTATTAGGTTTTCAAGCTCGAGTCTATCCCGACTTGTTACCGGCGACCCTACCAGAATATCGCTCTCGTTCGTGTAACGATGGAGAAGGACTTTGTATGCGGTCAGCAATAGAACATACAAAGTCGTGTTCGTACTTTTACACATTTCCCTTAGTTTTTCTGAAACCTTCCGGGGGAACGACCTTTCCTGATAACCTCCGCGAAACGAGGGTCGATTCGGTCTCCGAAAGTCTGCGGGTAAATCCAGAAAATTAAGACTATTATCGAGTTTTTCTTTCCAGTAGTCTAAACCCTTATCATTTGGCTTTTTCTTCGTTTGCCAGTAGGCGTAATCCGCGTATTGAATCTCCAGCGGCTCATATTGAGGTGTTTTGCCGTTTGATAATTCCACGTAGTTTTGAGCAACCTCCTCGAGCAAGATTCCCATCGACCATTTGTCAAAAACTATGTGATGCATCGTCAAAACGACGAAGAAATCCTCCTCGGCAACTTGAAATATCGAGACCCTCATTAAAGAGTCTTGCTTTAGATCAAAGGGTTTTATCGCCTCTCTCCTTGCTCGTTGTTTTGCTTCTTCGAGCGCTGCCGATTTTGAACGACCGCTTAAATCTTGACGCCTAACCTTTATAGCAGGGGCATCCTTGATTTTCTGTTGCAACTTGCCCCCAACAAAATCGAAGTTGGTCCGGAGAACTTCGTGGCGAAAAGCGACGTGTTCAAAACTCCGGATCAACCAGTCTGGATTAAGATTGCCATGGAAGAGAAATGCATCCGAATAGTTATAAAACGGATTTTCGGGATAAAGCTGTTGCAAAAACAGTAGGCGCTTTTGACCAAGGGAAAGCGGCGCAAATGCGCCATCAGGACGTACATTTATCGCTTCCGACCGATTTTCGTCGTCTTTTCGATTTAACCATTTGTCGAGCAGTGAACCTTCGTTTAACTGCTCGGAAGCACCTTTTTGCATAAGCAACTTACATCATCCCAAGAGCTCTCAAGATATAGCCTCCAACTGGAAAGTCGATATCAAATGCCCGCTCAATAAACCAATAAATTGAGATCAATATTAGAGAAACCGAACCGAGTATAAGGATTTTCGGATAGAGCAATGTTTTGCGTAAAAGGAATAACACGGGAAAAATAACTGCGATTATTACCAATTGTCCAAGTTCGACACCTAGGTTGAACCCAAGCAATGTCCAAATCAAAAAGTCTCCACCAAACCCCTTTTCTGCGAGCACTCCGGCAAAGCCGAAGCCATGAAATAAACCAAAGAAAAACCCGATGATCCATTCCTTTCCCGCAACTAAAGGGCTTAGGTTGTGAAGTGCCGCAAGCGCAATGGATATCGCGATAATTGACTCAACAAGTCTTGAAGGAAGAGTTACTATTTCCAGCGAAGCCAGGCTGAGTGTAATTGTGTGGGCAATTGTAAAACAAGTTACGATTTTGACTACATTTACGAACGCGGGTTTGAACTGATCGGCGGCTTTCCAGCCTCCGGTCTGCGGGTTCTCAAGCGGCAAATCTCCCTCTCCGCGAGATACTAAGACTGAAGGCAGAAGCAATGCGAATAAAAACAAAATATGGTCAAAACCGATCCAGATGTGCCAAACGCCTAGTTTTATCATTGCAACGAAACCGATAATTAATGACGCGGATTTTGTAGTCGGGAGGTCTTGTTCGGTATCGCTTGAAGAAAATACAAGGGTTGGAATCGCTTCATTATTGTGAATACCGGCCTTCCAATCGTAGGCGATTACAAGCATCCCTTGATGTTTTGGAAGCTTGTCAAAGATTGCCGCATAGCGTACTTGCAGTTTTTCGGGTATTTCTTCTACACCCTCGAGTTCGAAATTTAGCTGGACGTAATCTCCAAGTGATCCGCCCCTAAGGATACTCGGCTCGGTAAACCGAATTTCATATACGCCATGCTCCTTCGAACTAAAGGAAGATTTTTTTAACACGTACTCTTGAATTTTTTGCAGATGGGGCGTTAAGTCGCCCACGGGCAACCCTCGTTTTAGGTCAAGATCAAGCACTTCATTTAAATCGTCGGTGGTAATCTCGTAGCGTCCGCTCATCGCACTTTCCTGAAACCTTAGGAAAATATAACTCTGATCCGGTGCATGCGCCGACAAGATCTTTGCGAAAACTGTCAGAAAGAGCATGCTCAAGATGACAAATGATATTTTTCTTTTCGTGAACATATTATTCTTGTTAATGAAAAAAGAACTAAGCCCCAAACGATTGCATCTAAAAGAATCTGATCGAGTCTTTGCCCGCTATGAATCCACAATTTCCATCCTGGGCAAGAAGTCCGAAATTCTCATGATGCTTCCGTAGCAATAATCGGCATTTGCTTTTCGGGTTTGGTTTTCTCTGAAAGTAAATTGCGGGCCTTTACTATTGAGACGCAGGCGAAATAAAGGTTTGTCAGTGTCAAGTTTTGCCTTCAGCTTTTCATCAAGGTCCAGCATCCCTAAACAGTCAGTCGGAATTTCAACTGTGTAATTTCTATCGGAGGCCGAAATCACATCGATAAATTCGAACTGGGCCCATGGCTTCATAACATCGGTATTGCTGTAAATAAAAGTTTTTGACAGGAGATCGAATTCAAACAATAATCGCGCGTTTGCGTCGGCCCACCAATCCTGGTTCGAAACGAAATCGTACAGTAGCGAATCAAATTCGTAACGCTTTTGGTGTAAAACCAAATGGTAAACGTACGGGTAATTTGTAAAGTCATAGTAAGCGCCGTCTCTGATCGATTCAGCACAGAATTTTGTAAATGCGTTATCTTCTTTTTGCTTGCAAAATTCAATAAACTTTGTATACAAATCGCTAAATCTTTCAAGCCCTTTCGTGTGTAGATAATAGCTAAGCCTGTGTATCGTACGTGTGTTAAATAGGGCCAAAATCGTAAAGACAAACCACATTCCTTCTTCAAACTCTTCCTCCGAAATGTCTGCTGTTCCAACGATCAGAGCTGCTTCAGAAGATCCGTCTGTAACCTCTCGGGTAATCAGTTTGTGTTGTTTCCGTTGCTCGTAAAGAGGTGTATTCAGGAGCAGAAGATGCGGATAAATAACCAGTACGGAAGCTCTTAGTTCAAACAAGCTTTCAATTCCTTTCTTAAAAGACGAAAGAGTTTCTCCCGGAAGGGGAAACATCAATTCGATAAAGGAACTTATTCCTCGTTCATTTAAATCATCCTGCAACTCCTCATAGGCGCTCAAACGAATGTTTTTACGGTCAACATATTCGAGGCTTTTCTTGTCCAGCGACTGCATCGAGATTGGCTGTGCATTTAGTAGGCCCGATTCGGTGAAAATCTCAGTAATCTCCGATACCCGCTGAGGAGAATTTTTTGCAGCCGAGAAATAGACAAAAACCGGTGCGGCGTTTTTCTTTTTACATTTGGCAATGTGTGCGGAAAATTCAATGTCTCGTTTCAACATTCCCCAATTCGCATCGGCGATAAAAATAAAGGGCACATTCTTATTGCTCAACCAATTGATTTCTTTCCGAACCCTTTCCTCACTAAATTTATAAACCCGATCATTTGTAGCTGCTCCCCAAAAGCAGAAACTGCAGTGGAATGGACAACCGCGGTTCGTTTCCATCACGGTCATTAAATACTCGTCGTCGAAAATGCCGTTCAGATACGGCGAAGGAATTTTATCGAGTTCAGTGATTCTCTCCTGTGGCTTTGTTGTCACCAGTTCGCCATCACCATAAAAACTCAGACCCTTGACGTTTGAGAATTTTGGAGTTGTGTTGAGAAGTTCACCTAGGAAGTTTGCAAAGGTTCTCTCGCCTTCACCGTTACAAATCAGCGTGTTTTCAAATTCGGGGCTAAGGTGCTCATGAGCTTGATGCATCACCTGCGGGCCGCCCAAAAGATAATGGGAGTTTGGCTTTTCTTTTCGCAACGCGGGCAGCAAACGACGAACTAAGTCAGTATTCCAAAGGTAACAACTAAATGCATAAATATCGCTATCTTGCTCGATCAGCTCTCGCAGGATCTGCTGTTCCGGAATGGCTACGTTGGATGAATACTTGTTAAAGTCAAAGTTTGTTTTGATTTCAGGCCGAGAAGAGGCATACGACTCCAAATAACCCGATACAAGCGGAATCATCTTTTCGAAAACATTTATCTCAACAAGTGAAACCTTTTTCGACATAAAATTAGCGATTCAGAGCTCCGCCCAAACACATCTTGGATCACGAAGCTATCCTTACAGTTTCGGAAGTCTTTCAATGATAGTATGTTCGAAGGATTTAGCCAACAAACTTACGGTAGGCGATTCGAAAATTGCGTTTAACGGCAGATCGAGCTGAAACGCCTCGTTCGCTCGAGTCATTATCCGGATTGCGGCCAATGAATTGCCTCCCAATTCAAAAAAATTGTCATAGATGCCTATTTTTATTTGTAGAACTTCTGACCAAATCTCCATCAGGATCTTCTCGAACTCAGTTTCCGGGCCAGCAAAGTCGGCCAAATCTTCCGGCACACCTTTGTCGGAATTCCTCAAGGCTAAGCGATCAATTTTTCCATTTTCGTTTAGAGGGAATTCTTTCAGTTGCCTGAAAGCGGCTGGAATCATATAGCTAGGCAGCGATTTTTCGAGATGACCTCTTAACTCGCCAGCCGAAACATTTTTTTTGGCGAGGTAAAATGCGACAAGGTGTTTCGGGGCTGATGTTTGCGGATCCGTATAGCCGATCTCACGCATGATCTTTTTTACGTTTGGTTCGTCAATTTCTTCATTTATTTCATCCAACGAAACCTCCCGAGTTTTATGCCCCATCCGAACGTCCCAACTTAGCGGAAAAGCGTAGTTGCTATATCCCTTTTCTTTTTTATGGACGTAAATGCCGACTTGATTTATCAGACAGTTTGTCGAGCGCCCGGTATCACCCGGGCGAATCCATGGAAGTTTTTCATCCAGATACTCCATCATCTCCTCAAGTTCGATCTCAAAAAAGCGATAGAAATCCAAAAATCTCACCCTCTCAAAAACGGAATCTTCCTGGAAAATTGAGGTGTCGAGTTTACTGTTTATGTAGTCGTCCGTCCGGTGGTAAGCTTTTCTGGCTTCAAGAATTGTCCGATCTATTTTGGCGACATCGTCATTCCAAAACAGTTCCTCGGTAAGACGAGTCTCAAAAAACTGGCCCCTTGAAAGCCCGGTTACGATAAACGGAATTTTCTCTTCTATAGCAATTTTAAGACTGAGCGTGTAAATTGTCTTAAAGCATCCGTTACAAACATTTTTAAAATTTTTAAGGCTGTCGACAAAGATCGAGTTCATCTCGGGCGTCTTTCCAAATATATGTTTGACTCCGAGTTCGTCGCAAACCCGCTTTATATTCACCTTCGCCTGATCAGAGAGATAGCCGTTATCCAATGTAAATGCGAGAACATTTAACCCCATAAATTTGAGCTGGGAAAGTGCGAAGGTACTGTCTTTACCACCGCTCAGGAGCATCAGACAATCGTATTTACTTTGATTGGTCAATTTTGATTGGTCAAAAATTTTCTTCAGATCCTTTGGTGTCCTGAAATATTTTTCCGCATTTCTTCGATAAGTTTCAAAAGAAATACAGAATGTACAGACGCCCACTTCGTTAAAACTCGCTGAAGGGTAATTCGACGGAATTCCGCATCGAACACAGTTTTGAATTTCCCGACCGAAATTCTCGTCCCTTATTTCGATTAAATCGACAGTACAAGCTTCAACCGCCGGATGCGACGCTAGGATAGACTCGATCTCGCCCGGTTCGGTTCTCAAACCACCGATTTTCAACTGTTCATCTTCGCGACCCAGAAACTCTACCTCCATCATTTTATTTAGACGGGCGAGATCGCCGGTATCATAAATTTTTGAGCGAGGTTCAAACGGGTTTTTGATAAACTTTTTCGCGGTTAGGTCATCGTTTTTCCAATAGCCTTTGGCGAGGCTTTCACCGGACAAATACAACTTTCCCGCGACCCCGCGAGGGACAGGGTTGAGATTATCATCTAGCAAATAAACTTTTGTGTTAGCAAACGGTTTGCCAATTGGTACTGATACCGCAGTATCCTTCTTCTCATCGTAACGATGCAAGATTGAACCAACTGTTGCCTCGGAAGGGCCGTATTCGTTAAAGATTCGCACATCCCCGGAAAACGATTCAGCTACAGTTTTTGCCAGATCAGTTTTGAAATCTTCGCCTCCAACAATCATCGTCTCAATCTTTGAATCGCTAAGATCCATTTCCTTGAGCAGCGCGAGATGTGAAGGTGTAAGTTTGATCACGTTTGCTTTGTTATCTTTAATTACATCTAAGATTGCTAGATCCGGTCCTTTACCACTTTCTTCATAAACGAGGATCTCCCCGCCGGTTGTAAGAGGAACAAAAATCGAGGTGATGGTCAGATCAAAATCGGACCTAGTAAAAAACGGAAAGATCGGAACCGTATCCAGTACATATTTATCGCCGGCAAAATTTATATAGTTTGCCAATGCATTGCGGGTGATTTCCACCCCCTTAGGTGTTCCCGTAGAACCGGACGTAAATATCAAATAAGCTAAGTCCTCAGGTTTGAAATTAGCGCCGCGGAGGTTCGGGGCTAACTTTTCAATTTCCGGCCAATCTGCATCTATCAGAAAAATTCCTGGAGACACCCTTCCAAGTTTTTGAGCCAGATTTTTTGAAGTCAAAACAAGCGAACTTGCCGAAAGCCTTATTTTGTCTTTTACGCTTTTTATGGGACTATCCGAAGCGATCGGAACAAAAATACACCCAGCTTTCAGTGTCGCCAAAATTCCAATAACTAAATCCGCGGAGCGAGGTAGATAGAGTGAAACGCGAGCACCATCAGATATTCCAGTCTGAATCAAGAAGCTAGCAAGCTCAGTTGATCTCCTGTCTAAGTCCTCAAATGAGATTTCGACTGAATCGCCTGATACGGCTGTTCGTTTAGGATTTCGATTTACCTGCCGATAAAACAGCTCCAGCACATCAATAGTCTCTGCTTTTTCTTGCCTGTTAAAATCGACAACTATTTCTTGATACTCCGCCGTGGTTAGCAGCGATCTCGCTGTTATAGATTGTGCGGGATTTTCGATGAATCGATTGAGAAGCTGTAGTAGGTGTCCCGAAATGGTTTCGCGATTCGACTTGTCAAAAATTCCACAGTTGAAATCAAGAAACAACCTTATACTTTCAGCATTCAAATCGTTGTAGATATGAAAGCGGATATGATGATTGGGGTCTGAATGGCCTGGGTGCCGCCATGTAGCGCTGCACGGAACTCCGCTAAAATCGGGAAATTCGGTGCTTATGTAGTTAAGAACTACATTAAACCTTCGATTTGTTTCAGGAGTGCTTAGACCAGACCGGGCGTTTTTTAAGAATTCAAAGCTTTCCTCTCTAACTCTGTTGAACAGCGAGAGAAAGGTATCGCTTTTTCTCACCTCGCCGACGAAGGGAAAAAACTCAACAAAAAGTCCCGGAGTCGCCTTAAATTCCTGTGTTATTCGATTGTGAACCGGAGTGCCGAATACCGGACTGCCTTGGTGATCGATTTGGTAAAGATAGGTTAACAGGATCGTTGCAAAGATATTAAAAAGTGAAAGATCAAGGCTCAATCCTCGCAATTCAGATTCGTTCGCTAAATCTCGCAAAGCCTTTGAACGTTCTATTCCGAGATCAATGACAACGCGTTTTGAACGGGTAGTCGAGTTAATTCTATTGCGACCAAAAAACCTCGGCGAGTGTGGGAATGCTTCTTTTCTATCTCTCCAATACTCTGAAACGGACTCAGGCTTCTTTGCTTTTCGGCTGTCTTTCTCGTAACGGATGTAGTTTTGATAGTCAGGTAACGGCGTGACGTTCTCGGCGTTGTCGTTTGCGGACATAGCATAAAGCCCGGACATCTTTTTAAAAATAATCGAACTAGAAGTTGCGTCGGTGGTTAGATGATGTTGATTAAGAAACCAAAAAAAACATTCGTCGTTGATTTTTATCAAGGCGGAATCGAAAGTACATTTCGATAGGTCAAAGTTTTTTCGGCTTCTTTTGTGGGCCAGTTCTTCAAACTCCTCTCTCGCAGACGGGTTATTCGATAAATCGATAAATTCCAGATCGTAATCGAGCTTTGGTAGAATCGACTGTCGGGGAGTTTCGTCATTGAAAAAAAACACGGTTCGCATGGCGTCGATTTGACCGATTAAAGTCCGAAAGGAATTCCTGAAACGCGTGACATCGATCGCCCCGTTTAATTCAAAGGTGTAGACCATGTTATACAGGGGCGTTTCCGGGTTTAATAGTTGCCCTGTCCAGATGGACGTTTGGCTTTGTGTCAATTCATACACGTCTTGCCGGGTTGTCTGATCTTCTCTGAGCATCAATTATCGCGTTGACTTTTCTTTATGTATTTGCACATTGCATCTATGGTAATAAAATTTTCAACGACCAAGTCTTCAGCGGGAATCTTGATATGAAAACGATTTTCTACGAAGCCGACCAACTGAATCGCTCCCATCGAATCGATCAGTCCACTTGTCAGGAGATCTTCGGATGTCGAAATGTCCATCTCGTTCCCTACTAAATGTTTCAAAATGTATTTAGTTATTTCTTTTTCCACTTACAAAAATTTACCGTCGGCTTCGTTTTTAAGTTTGTTGTGGTCAACTTTTCCCGCTGCTGTCCTGGGGATTCTCCTAGAGAAACGAATTTTGTCTAATTTTATATAACCCGGAAGATATTTCCGGTAATGTTTATGCAACATTTCTTCAGTTAGATCGCCACCTTTCAGGACGACGACTTCGGCTACTATTGATGTTTCATTGTCTCCGTTTCTAAATGTATACGCAGCCGCTTCAGATACATTCGTATGACTCGATAAAACGGATTCGATCTCATCCAATTCAATTCGATAACCTCTGATTTTAATTTGGCGGTCTCTGCGTCCGACGAAAATCAATTCGCCTCGCTCGTTTTGCCTGACCAGATCACCTGTTCTGTAAAAAGTCCTGGTCAAACTATTTTCGTCTTCCGTTATATAGAGCGACATTTTCGTCAACTCAGGTTGTCCAATATACCCTTTCATCATCGTCGACGTTTGTACCAAACACTCGCCAATCTTGCCCGTTTCGACCTCCCGGTCATATTCGTCAACAATAATTATTTCGGTCTCATCCCATGCTTTTCCAAGCGGCACGGAAGTTTCGCCAGGAGGTAGCTCGCGAAAATTGTAAAAGGTGCACTGATTGACTTCAGCCGGCCCATAGACATTTGAAAATCTTGCCCCTGGCATCAATTTCAAAAGGGAGCGGAGATGTGCGATTGGAAACGGTTCACCACCGAATAAAATCCAGCGCAAAGAGTCAAGATTGCGTTTTTCCAAAATCCCGCTTTCGAGCATCTGCGTCAGGGCAAGTGGCACGGAATACCAAATCGTCAGACTTTCTTTTTCGATCAACTGCGACAGGCTCGCCGGGAATCTTTTGTATGCTTCCGGAATTATTATTGTCGTCCCTTTCGCAAGAGGCATTGTAAAATAGCCAAACGTTGAGATGTCGAAATGCAACGGAGAATGGTTACCAAAAACATCCCTGTGGCCCACACCATAAAGCTCTTTTGAAAGTCTTGCATAGCTGAAACCGCTTCGGTGCGTGTGCATGATTCCTTTTGGAACTCCGGTCGTGCCGGAAGTGTATATAACGTAAGCGAGATCGTCTTCCCGCACGCCCAAGCTTAATTCCCTTGTTTGTGACCGTGCGACCTCCTTCCAGGATATCGTTTCGGCAGCTGAATCATTATTTATTCCGATGATGTGCTGGAGATCGGTCTCCTCATTTTGAATCTCGGCAATTTTTTCTCGCTGATTTGGTTCGCTGATTAGGTGTTTTATCTCGCAGTGTCGCAAAAGAAAAGCGATTCTCGCCGGCGGTGAGTTGGCATCCAGCGGAACGTAAGCAGCACCGGCCGTCATAATTCCATAAATCGCTATCGCAGTTTCGATCGAGGGCGGCAGGAAAACTCCGACCCGGTCGCCTTGCTTTACACCTTGCTCAATCAAAACCGAAGCGAGCTGTTCCGTTCGCCGAGCCAATTCTTCAAAAGTTAGCGAATTGTCTTCACACTTAAACGCCACTTTTTCCGGTGTTTGGTCGGCTGCATTTTTAATTGCGCGAGTTAGCAAAGTAATATCTCTTATAGACCTAAAAGCTTGGAAATAATATTTCGTTGAATATCCGACGTTCCCGCGTATAGCAATCCTCCGACTGAATCACGCAAGTCCCTTTCTACTTCCGTTTTCGTCAAATAACCTATTCCACCATGAGTTCTTATCGTATCGAGACTCGATAAAAGAAAGCTCTCGCTCAAATGAAGTTTCAGCAGTGCGGCTTCAAGCATAGCGGGTTTTCCGGCTTGTTTTAGCCACGCGACCTTATAGAGCAAAAGACGGGATGTCTCGAGTCGCAGTCTCATTTCCGCAATCCGGTTCGCAACAGATTGGAATTTGCCGATCGCTTGGCCAAACTGCCGACGTTTTTGGGCAAATTCAATGCTTTTTTCCAATTGACGTTCCATCGTGCCCAGCTGGCTGGCGAGTATCGAGCAACGTTCATATTCCAGCGAATGATTGGAAATACTAAAGCCTGCCCCTTCTTTGCCCAGACGGTTTTCAATTGGAACAAAGCAGTTATCAAAACTCAGCTCCCCAATAGGAACAGTGCGTAAACCCATTTTGTCCTGCGAGTCATGCTGGCTAAACCCGGCGGTGCCGGATTCAATCAGGAAGGCCGTGACCCCCCATTTACCCAATTCGGGGTTTGCGTTTGCAAATACCAGCGTTACGTCGGCTATTGGTGCAAGACTCACTAGGCATTTTTTGCCGTTTAATACGTATCCTCCGTCCCTTCTTTCTGCGGTCATCCGTAGGCCAAACGCATCTGAACCAGTCTCCGCTTCGGTCAAAGCATGAGCCGCAATCCATTCGCCGTTTGCAAGTTTAGGAAGGAATTGTTGTTTTTGTTCGGCAGATCCAAACTGAACGATCGGCAGCTGAACTGTCCACATCTGTGCGTTAAGTGCGAAAGCTAAACCGTTGTCTCGACAGCCATAGCCAAATCCTTCCATTGCCAAAATCGATGTCAAAATATCAATATCGCGGTTTCGACCACCAAATTCTTTTGGATTTGCAAGCCCTTGAATTCCAAACCGGGCGCATTTTTCCCAAAGCTCACGCGAAAAGAGGCCATTTTGTTCTCTTTCTGCGAGATTTTCGTTTAACTCTTGCTCCGCAAATTCAACTACTCGCTGCCGAAACTCGATTTGTTCTTTTTCCCAGGAGAAATCCATTTTTTAACGCTGTAAGTCTATCTTGTAGTGAACACAGGAATAATGTCAACCCTTATTGCTTCCAGCTAAGAACATATTTTACCGAGTTTTGGCGTACTGAATTGTCCAGCTATATGATATGTATGTTTTCGATCGGCAACGTGAGCCTTAATGCGAGAATTTATTTTAAAACTCAAAAGCCTGTACGGGATGTGGCTGCGTCAGTGGGAGGACGATCGGCAAGAAAAGGCCGGCTCGTTTTTCTCATTTATTATCAGGTCGACAAGCCTCCTGGCCGTTTATGTGGTTTTAGATCGGTCGTTGATGAGAATTACCAAGCTACCGCCTGAAAGTTATAGCGGTGCATTCATTTATCTCGAATTTCTAAAAGAAACGCTTCTCAGCTGGTTTTCCGTCATTCTTATATCAATGGTTTTGCTCGCCGTCATGTCAGGTAGACGTTTATTGTCTTCCTGGTCGGATCTCCAATTTGGCGGTTCGCTGAGGTGGCTTATCATGTTAACTGCCGGTGGTCTGGCTTGGGCGTTTTCAACCTATGATTTTAATCTCTATTTCAATTACGCTCATTACGTTGATCGCTTTTTGCTCCTCATATTTATGGTATTTATCTATTGGCGTCCGGTTTTTGTAATACCTTTTTTAACCTTTTTACTTCCCATAATTTGGCAGTTCAACGTGCTCCACGGATTTCCGTGGGCGATTCCTTTATTGCCAGTCAAGATTCTGGTTCTGTTCAGCTCGGTTTTTTTGGTTTCTCTGCTTACGAAAAAATTTCGAACGTCTGATTTCATATTCTTACTAGGTTGCTTAATTGCGGCACATTATTGGGTCTCGGGTTTCGGAAAACTCAGTTGGTTCTGGCTGAGCAAAGATCAGCTGCATTTTCTTATACCCGCGACCTACGCAAACGGATGGCTCGGTTTTCTCGATTCTGAAACGATTTCGAGTATGGCCAATTTCTTATCAAATCTTAATCTTCCGCTTAGAATCTTTACCCTGGTGGTGGAAGTCGGGTGCATCTTTTTATTTTTGCGAGCAAATGTTTTTAGATTTTTTATCGTAGGTTGGGTGACACTTCACATGGGAATATTTTTGTATACCGGCATATTCTTTTGGACCTGGGCAATTGTCGAACTTGGCCTGCTGTTTCTGTTTTTGAAAAAAAATGACCTTTCAGACCTGCCGATCTATGGATCGCAGTACGCCATTTGGGCCTTCGTTTTGATCTTGACCGGCGTTTACTGGTGCAATCCGGTTAAACTCGCCTGGATCGATGTCCCCGTTTCATATACGTATCGTTTCGAGGCGGAGAATGAAAACGGAAAACATTTTTGGATTACACCCAATTTTTTTGGGCCTTACGAATATACCTTTACCCTTGGAAATTTTGGCTATCTGGACAACGAAAAACCCTCGATTGCAATGGTATGGGGCGCCGGACCGAGCGAGCTCGTTGACCTGAACTCCAAGGACGAGTTTTTTAATTATGAAAAAGAACGCGGATTGATACGCTATGAGAAAGAAAAAGCTGAGGCTTTCCGAAAGTTCTTACAACGATACGTTCGAAATTGGAACGAACGAAGATCTAAGGGTGCCTATTTGACAGTAGTACAGGCTCCGAGATTCATTTGGACGTATCCCGCTGAGATTGGGTTTTCGGGATCGAAGCGGATAGTTCGGATCAAGGTTTATCAGGTAACTTCTCTTTACGTAGATGGGACATATGAAGAGATTCGAAATATTCCGGTGATGGATCTATCTATTTATTAAAATTTCTATTTAATTCTAATTGCTGAACGTCATCGCTCTGACCGATTCGAATTGGCGGCGTTTCTAAAAAGTCAAAAGGATTTTTGACATCCAACGGAATATGTTCGATTTCAAGTTTTTGTCCTAATCCGAGTTCGGTCGCATATTCCAGGAAGAGGTCCATAACGACCTGATCTTCCAGTGCCCAACCGGTCGAGTCAAAAACGCTGCTCCGGCTTCTGACCTCGACAAATCTTTCCGGATTTTGCGCCACCGAGATCAGATCCTCATCTATGTCTTCCGATCTTAGCTGCTGACATTCCCCTTCGATCAACGCCTGGCCCAGAAAATCCGGACAGACAAAACTTCTTTGTAAAAGATCAACCGGTATCTCGATCTTACCAGGGAAATCAGACCCGACCGCATTTACGTGCAAATGATCAAGCGTTTCCAAATCCGAAAATACCGGGCCGGCACCGACATCAATTGAGGTGGCCGTGCAGAGTATGTCTGACTTACCAGCGATGGCCTCCAAATCCGCAAGCCGAATGTCGATTTCTAAATCCAGCAATTCACAACGTGTGGAAAACGATTCCATCGCCGTCAAATCGGTATCGTATATTAAGGCACTTTTTAGCTTAAATCGGCGGGATAGAGCGTGGATCTGGGAAATTGCCTGAGCTCCACATCCAATCAGGCCAAGAGTTGAACTTTCCTGGTACGCAAGATAACCGCTAGCTACTGCGGACATCGCCCCTGTACGAAGCGCAGTTGTAAGCACACCGTCCATAATCGCAGAAAGATGCCCGGTAGAAGTGTCGTAAGCGGAAATTGTCGAAACCACCGTTGGAAAGTCGTGTATGCCCGGATTGGCCGGATGGTAACCAACAATTTTTACGACCGCTTTTTCACCCTGATTGTAAAGCGGCATCCATTCGATCAAGCCCGCTTCGGGTTTTTCGTAGTGGAAACCGGTTCTTACGGGAATCGACGTGCTTTTCGGGTCAAATAGCTTTATGGCGAGATCGAGGCGTTCTATAAGATCATCCGTGAGACGGTCCAAACCCACGTGCAATACTATCGTCTGAACATCTCCGCTAGATAGAACTAACGTTTGGTCTTTTTCGTCCATAAGTTGCTTAATTCCTTTAAGATAGCTTCGCACCTTTCATCAATATTCGCAAAATCTGCCACTAATAAGAATGCCGGGAGGCCTTCGAGCGAAGAAAACAAACTAAGAAAAATAGTGTTAACCCTTTGCGCCTCACATTTACATTCGTATTGTCGTCGTAATCGGTTTCACAAATATTCGGTGTTTGACAGGCGATCATTTGAAGTTTATTTGACAAATAATGCCACATGGATCCAAGTTCTATGTGTCGAAGCTCCTAAACGGTCTGAACTGCGAAGAGTTGCTATCTCATAAACCAACTCAATGCGAAACGTAATGGGCCTTGTTTGAACGGCTGTCTCCGACGGAAAATATGGAAATAAACTCCTTGAATTCCAGGATTTATTTCGGGTTACGGTTTAGGGCTTTAAATTCGATCCACAATAGAATTTAGCGTCGCGGAAGGCCGCATCGCTGCATATGTTTTTTCGGAATCCGGTCGATAATAACCACCGATATCCTGCGGTTCTTCTTGCGCCCCAATCATCTCATTATTTATTGCTTCCTCTTTTTCCTGTAACTCTTTTGCGACCGGCGCAAATGTAGCGGCCAGCTCAGCGTCCGCAGTTTGATCGGCCAGCGCTTCCGCCCAATACATCGCCAAATAGAAATGAGAACCGCGGTTGTCAATTTGGCCGACCTTTCTAGCCGGAGATTTGTTCGTTGCCAATAATTTCGAATTGGCTTCGTCCAACGCGTCGGCGAGAACTTGTGCCTTCTTATTGTCCTGACTTCTTGCAAGATGCTCGAAACTTGCCTGTAGAGCTAAAAATTCACCAAGAGAATCCCAGCGCAGATATCCTACCTCAAGAAATTGCTGGACGTGTTTTGGTGCAGAACCCCCGGCTCCGGTTTCAAAGAGCCCGCCTCCGTTCATAAGCGGAACGATCGAAAGCATTTTTGCAGAAGTTCCAAGCTCCAAAATCGGAAACATATCGGTTATATAATCCCGCAAAACATTCCCCGAGACGGCGATAGTGTCTTTTCCGTCTCGCGCACGTTTCAATGATTCCAGTACGGCTTCTTTTACATTCATGATCCGTATGTCGAGTCCGTCAAGATCATGCTCCTGAAGATATTTTTCTACCTTTTTAATGATCTGAGAATCATGAGCACGGTCATTGTCGAGCCAAAATATGGCCGGTGTGTCAGATAGTCTTGCACGGCTCACAGCCAATTTCACCCAATCCCGGATCGGTGCGTCTTTGGTCTGGCACATCCTGAAAATATCGCCATCGTTTACATTTTGCTCGAGAAGAACATTTCCATTCTCGTCTTCGACCTTTACTGTTCCTTTGCGCGAAATCTGAAACGTCTTATCGTGAGAACCGTATTCTTCGGCTTTTTGCGCCATCAGGCCGACATTGGGAACGGTACCGAATGTAGTCGGATCGATCGTTCCATTCTGTTTCATATCTTGGATGATCGCATCGTAGAAGCGTGCGTAGGTTCTGTCCGGAATAATGCAAACAGCGTCTTCTTCGATTCCCTCCTTATTCCACATTTTTCCGCCTCCGCGTACCAGAGCTGCCATCGAGGCATCAATGATCACGTCCGACGAGACGTGGAAATTGGTAATTCCCTTGTCGGAATTTACCATCGCTATTCGCGGTCCGTCTTCTATGGTCTTTTCGATGTCTGATTTTATTTCCGCTTCGTTCGGATGCCCGTTGATCTTTTCGTAAAGCGTTGCCAGTCCAAAGTTTGGATCAATATCCAGCTCCTCAAATGTGTCTTCATACTTCTCGAAAACGTCCTTGAAATATGTTTCAACGATCGCGCCAAATATGATCGGATCAGAAACCTTCATCATAGTGGCTTTTAAATGTGCGGAAAGAAGAATATCTTTTTCCTTGGCTTCGCGCGCCGCTTCGCGGACAAAGGATTTCAACTCCGAGAGGTTCATCACCGAAGAGTCTATTACCTCGTGGGCTTCGAGTGGGGCGAAATCTTTCAATACCGTAGAAGAATCATCATTTCCATGGAAAACGATTTTGAACTGCCCTTCATTTTCTACCGTGACAGAGTTTTCGGTTCCGTAAAAATCTCCGGAGCTCATATGTGCCACGGTTGTTTTCGAGTCTGCACTCCAGACTCCCATTCTGTGAGGATTCGTTTTTACATAATTTTTTACCGCGTTAGGGGCACGCCGGTCCGAATTTCCTTCTCTCAGCACCGGATTTACCGCACTCCCCAAAACTTTCGCATATTTTTTGTTAATCGTCTTTGCTTCTTGCGTTTTAGGTTCGGCCGGATAATCCGGCACTCCGAAACCCTGCTTTTGAAGTTCGGAGATCGCCTCTTCGAGCTGCGGAACAGATGCGGAAATGTTCGGCAGCTTGATAATGTTGGCTTCCGGTCTTTTTGCCAATTCGCCCAATTCCGAAAGCGCATCGGGTATCCTTTGCTCATCTGATAAATACTCGGGGAAGTTCGCCAAGATCCTTCCGGCAAGCGAAATATCCGGAACTTCGATTTCAACATCTGCGGATTTTGCAAATGCTTCTAATACCGGCAGAAAAGAGTGCGTCGCCAAAAACGGCGCTTCATCGGTTAACGTGTAGTAAATTTTTGACATATTTATTGCTTGTATTTATTTCAGAATGTTCTATTTTCATCTAACGATTTTTGATCACCAAATAACAAGGGAAGCTACGAGTTGGCGTTAAAGAGTGCAGAAACACGCACGAGGTAAGTGTGTTTTCGCCCGTACTTTCGTGCGGGCTTCTGCAAAAGCCTTCAACTGCGCAATTCCCAGAAACAGTCTTTGTAGATCACAAAATCAGTTAATTACGATCGGTAATCGCTATTCTAGTCAACGTTGATTCAAAACGTAAATTAAGAAGTCAAAAACATTTCCGGTTTATATCCAATTCGCAAAATGTTTTGGTATCACTCAGCCGATGATACAATCGGAAATCCTTTCGAGGTGCTAAATCAAAAGATGAAGGAATATCTGTTTTCATACGGAACACTACAACAAACCGATGTCCAGCATCGTTTGTTTGGCAGAACTGTGAGTGGGAGGCCGGACGTACTTGACGGATACAAGATTTCCGCTGTTGAAATAACGGACGACAAGTTTCTAGCTCAAGGCGATGGAAAGATTCAGAAAACGCTGGTTCCAACCGGGACATGCGGCGACTTTGTTCGAGGAACGGCATTAGAACTCACGCATGACGAACTGTTGATCGTCGATAAATACGAACCTGAAAACTACAAGCGTATGGCGATCCGACTCGAATCCGGGACCAACGCATGGGTATTTATTGAAAAATGAAGATTTGGTCTCAAATCCTCTCGAGTAACTCCTTAAATTGATTTCGATAGTTTCTCTTTGGAAAAAGATTTGCTGGAAGTGGGCCGGTCCAGGCAGCGAAGATTTGAGACTAAGTCTGTGCGATTTCAAAATACAGCGTCATCCTTTTTTTTTACTTGGAAGCTATCTTTTTTCAGATAGGTAAACGTATTTGTTTGACAAGTATTGAACCGGAAACGGCATTGGCTATGTTGTAAACCTTAGCCACGAGGAAAGAAACCGCAAATTTTTGATTCAGGCCACCGGCCGCTCGAAGGATTATCGTGCAGATGTCGGTTTTACGAGACGAACCGATATAAATCAGATCGCCGTCCGCGGGCTTGGCGAACCGAACCAAAACCTGCGGCGCGAATTATCAGTACCGAACTCGAGCTCGCGGGGCGGGGGATATCGTGAGCTTTGGGAAGAAAAACTTGATTCTTTCGAGCAGTATTAGTCGAACTGCAGGCAGAAAAGAAAGAAAAGTAACTGGTTTGGATTAAACAGACAGAGAAATGTAAGACGAATCTTATGGGGAATGCCTTGATAAAAATCTATAACTTGCCACTAGCTTTAGCTAGTGAACAGATTTGTTCTCCATTAAGGGCTTTAGCCTAAATCTTGGTTTGGTTAAAGCCAAGATAAATGAGCATAAATAGAGATTTGGCTAAAGCCGAAACTTCTCTTGAATCTCATTCCACTGGCTAAAGCTAGTGGCAAGTTACCGGAGTTGAGGGCATTCCAAAGAAGCCAGTGGCAATTTATGGGGAGAATTCCATTGCCAGGTTATTAGAAAGTTCTAGTGGCAATGAAAAAAAGATCGAAATACAAAAAATAGAAGGGTAAATTATATGAACGAAGTAGAAAAACGCACCTTTACAATAAGAAGAACTCTTAGCGCACCGATAAAATAAGTCTGGGAAGCCTGGACCAGGCCCGAACATGTTGCAAAATGGTGGGGACCAAAAGGAATGGAAGTTAACGTAGTCGAGCACGACTTCAGAGTTGGCGGTAAATGGCAATATACGATGAAGATGCCGGATGGTAATGAGTTTGTTACCGAGGGTGTTTATAAGGTGATCATTGAGTTCGAGAAGATCTTTTCCTCGGCGGACTTTCGACCTATGACCGAAGGTGTTGAGATACAAGCTCTGTTTGAGGAAGATGGAGATAATACCAATTTCACATTTAATGTCGTTCACGCGACGGAAGAGTATCGCAGGCAGCAAGAGGATCTGGGCTTTATGAGCGGTTGGGGATCTGTCTTTGATAATCTGGAAGATGTCGTAAGTAATTTCGAGGGTTGATAATTAATTGACAGAGCAGGTAAATTTACATCGAGGCGGTAAACAAATATGTTTTGTGACCGTCTTTTATGTTAGTAGGATTCAAAATCAGATAAAGAACGAATATGAATACAAATAATTATGCCGCAAGAGTTGCGGGATTAATGTTCTTAACGCTAATTGCCGTTAGATTGATCAGCATTGGAATTTTTGATTTTAATGTTCTGCCTGAAAACCTGTCAGATACACTAATTTCCATAGCAAATAACCCAACCTGGATCTACATAAGCTTCTTCTTTCTATTGATTGGACATCTAGGAGCGATCGTATTGGCGGTAACCCTGTATTTGACGCTTAAATCTTACGATAAGAATCTTGCTTTGCTGGCAATGTCATTTCGATTTGCGGAAGCGGTTATTAGTCTTGCTGGTGACGGCAAATTGTTGGATCTGATTGATGTCAGCAAAGCCTATGCGAAGGCCCAGCCGTCAGATTCGGCTCATTTCCTGAATACCGCGGAATTATTGTTTATATCATTTGTCAATGCAGAAATTGGCGGAATTGGCGCAATTACTTTTGCTGTTGGTAGTTTTTGGTTTAGCTATTTGTTTTTCAGAAGCAGATACGTGCCTATATTTATTTCGATATTGGGAATGATCGCGTCATTGCTTGTCGTTATTGCAATATTTGTCGGGATCACAACTGTAGGATTTGGAAATATTATAATGCTTATTTGGATGATATTGATGGTTAGTGAATTGAGCTATGGGTTTTGGCTTTCGGTTAAAGGAGTTCAAAATTAGAATGATGCCGACCATTACGGACTTCCAGCATCGATCTCTGACGAGAACTCCATTTTGGAGAATTTCAATGTCAGCCGCACGGCTACTTACTTAATCTAATTAGTATTTCATTTCGGCGAAGATTCGGGGGTGTATAGGGTGGATCGTATCCCGCAGAGATCATTTGGCCTTCAGTTTTCAGGTTCTGGCCCTTAATCCAATCCGCTAACTTGTCCTCGGCCTCGTTGACCCTCTTGGCGTTGGAGTATCCACTGTAGCGGTAAGCCGCGAACTTGCCGCCTTTCATCGTTTCGATCTTGACCCGGGAATCTCTGGGAGCCGGAGCGCCTTCTTCGGCGACGTCTTTCGGCACCAGAAAGCTCATCGTATAGACCTTTGAATCGTTTGAACGGAAAACCGGGGATGTCATCGCGATCTTCTGGTTGTCTTCATTAGATCCTGAAATATAACCGAAGAGTCGGTTGAAGGCCGAGCTGCTTCTTAACTCGGAACCCTTCATTGTCGTTGAGACAAGAAGCATTGACTTGTATTCACGAATCTCAAAATCACCTTCTTTAGTGATCACCTTGTAGTCGGCAGACTCAAACCCTGCCCTTGAAACCATATAAACCGTTGCTGAAAACGTAAAAATTGCGATTGCAGCTAAAATTATTTTGCTCATGTAAATAGTTTCGCGTCGATGCGGGAATTGGATTCAAATAAAATATCCGACCCTGGCAGTAGCCCGACTGTGAAGCAGGGCTTCCGCTACAAGGCTGGAATATTCCGATCGTCTTTGCAGAACCAAATCTTGGAAGCCCTTCCTAACAGTCGGGCTACTGACGCTCGCTCCGCTATTGAACCAATTCAAGTAGATTTTCCTGTGCTACGCGCGTTCTCGTCTCCGGGGTCAACAAACCAAGAAACAATTGCACGCTTTCGATCTTTCTTTGATCTCTTTCAGCCGAATGATTGCTCGAATCCGTGCCGACAATAAAACGCCTCGGGTTTGCTTCAACCAGATCGAGCCATTGCTTCCATACTTCGCTATTGCTTTTGAAGATCGTGTAATCGGACGAACGCGGATGATCGAGCCAGGTTCTTGCGCTGAGTTCATAAATGAGATTTGGGTGTTTTTCAAGCATCCGGTTTGCGAGAAAATACGGTGTATAACCGCCATGGGCCCAAATCACTTTTACAATTTTGAATTCGTACAAGAGTTCGGAAAACTCTCTGATCCTGGTCACCTCGCAATGGATCGTTACAGGAACTTTGTACTTTTCCGCAAGCCTCATTATTCCCTTCATTAAAGTAGAATTCGGGCTAAAATCTGCTTCCGGAAAACCCATGCCCGGGAAATGCGTGACAGAAATTTCTCCAATACCTTTGAAGACGCCGGTCTTGAGTTGAGCTTCGAGAATTGCGAGAAGTTTCGGGTCGTTTTGCTTCCAAAGCACACGGTATTTATTGCGTTCAGGAGAAACCGAAACGAACGGAATGAGTTTTTGCGGATGATCCCGGAACGATTCGATCAACGATTCGTTGGTGCTGTTTCGCCCCCAAAATGCAATGGCTCGAGCAATCCTATTCTTTTTCATCAACTCGAGCTGCATATTGAGATCATTTAGGTGCACATGACCATCGATGAAGCCGTGGGGGTTATTGATATTTAGGGACAGACGCTCTGCACGAGCCCTCTTCTTCTTGAGTTTCTTCTTTTGCCGTTCCTGAGCAAGGGAAGGCATTACGCCTAAGAATAATCCCAATAAAACAAACACTAATATTGTCGGTAACGCATAATTCTTCATATCATCTGTTTCAGTTTCGCCTAAAGAAAAAACAATTACCAATAAAAAATCAACTCCAGAAAGATTTCGAGAGAGCGTTTTCATATTATTTGAAACACTTCTCCAATTGAACCCGTCATATAACTTAAGTTAATGGAACCAGAAAAATAAATGACTTTAGAAAAACACCTAGAAACGAAAGCAGACAAAGCATTAAAGGCGGCAGCCGTGTTTTGGTTTTTCGTCGCGGTTATCGGTCAATGGTTGTTTGTGTATTATATCGCTGTTCATTATGGCGGCGGCATTGCCCAGGGTGATTTTGAGGCATGGAAGAACACATCGATCAAGGGTCATGTTGATGGTGATATTTCAGGAAACTTCTTTTTTATTACCCATGTCCTGATGGCGGCAATCATTACGTTTGGCGGAACTCTTCAACTGGTTCCTCAAATCCGAGAACGCGCAATTAATTTTCACCGTTGGAATGGGCGTTTGTTTATATTGATGGCTTTTGTCATGAGCCTTGGCGGTCTGTATCTGGTTTGGGTTCGTGGAGCCGTTCTCGCGGTAATCGGCGGCGTCGGGACAAGTCTTAACGCAATTTTGATAATGATCTTTGCCTTTATGGCGGTTCAGAAAGCTCGCAAATACGATTTGTCCGCACATCGGCGCTGGGCACTCCGCACGTTTCTGATGGTCAACGGCGTTTGGTTTTTCCGGGTAGGATTTATGGCCTGGATCCTTATCAATCAAGCTCCGGTCGGTTCCACCGAAAACCCCGACGGGCCGTTCGATATTATCTGGGCGTTTGCAAATTTTCTGCTGCCCCTGGCCGTTCTTGAGATCTATTTCTACACGCAGAAGGACGCCGGTTCGGTCGGGAAATTTGTAATGGCGGCCGGATTGTTCACGCTATCGCTTTTGATGGCTGTCGGGATCTTTGGAGCCTACCTGATGATGTGGAGTCCAAACTTTTAAATGAAAAAGAAGCTATTTTCATACGGAACGCTTCAAAAGGAGGATGTCCAAATCGAGCTATTTGGCCGGTCACTGAATGGGTCGAGCGACGCTTTGGTTGGATTTAAGATCCAAACGATCGAAATCGAAGATGAAGCGTTTCTTGCAAAAGGCGATGACAGATGTCAGCAGACACTGGTTTCAACACAAGATTAGTCCGACATAATTGAAGGAACCGTCCTTGAAGTTTCCGAGGATCAACTGCTCCAATGCGACAGGTACGAGCCCGAGAACTACAAGAGGGGCGGGAGCGCCGAGAACGCTAACCCCCACCCTTCTGCCATTGAAACCCTATTGAATGTCCACGGGTGCGATCAAAAATGGATCGGGTTGTATCCGGTCATAGACCCGATTAAGCGAAAATATCTCGTTTCCCGCATCGTCTTCGAATCTGAAAGTTGCGGTTAGCTTCGCATCGTTGGCGCATATAACGTAAGTTTCGATCATTCTGTTATTTCGCCCGCTGGTTGTTTCTATCTTTATATAATCCCCGATTCTTATTGCGGAAACGATCGCCGCTATTCCTTCAGCGATCTTGATAGAACGCTTCTGACCATCGTCTGTAAAGG
>JABDJV010000447.1 GCA_013003295.1 Pyrinomonadaceae bacterium
GAATACCACTTGGCCAGGAATTCGAAAGTGATGATTTTCCCAGATTACGCTAAGTCTATGTTTGACAATGGTTAGAGCCTATGGCACGCGAATTGAAGTATCAAATAGCATAGTCAGTTAGGCAAAAAACGATTTTATTTGAAACAATAAGGAGGAACGCAGATGATTTGGACAATAGTAGCAATTTTATTAGTAATGTGGCTGGTCGGTATAGTAACCGCAAACACGTTCGGGGGGATTTTACACTTTCTTTTAGTCGTGGCATTGGCTGCCGTAGTTTTTAGGCTGCTCACCGGGCGAAAAGTGGCATAGTGACATTTGATATCACCTGACGAGGAACAATACTTAAGATCCCATCGCAATTTTGCGGTGGGATTTTTTCTGCTTCACTGTTCAGTGTTAGAATGGCTTGATTTCGATAACCGGATTCATCACAGGATGCTTATGATGACACTTTCACCAGAACAGTTTAATACCTTCGCAGGGAATATTTTTCTTTTTCACGGTTCGATTGACGCCGATGGCGAGATTGTTTCATCAGAGGGCTCGGCGCTTGAAAGACTTGGCATCAATCCAAAATCGATGACGGGTGAAAACTTTATGGACCTGTCCGTTTGGAATAATCTCACGGCAAACAAAACACGATTAAAAACTGGCTACGACCGAGCGCGTGAAGGAAAAATGTCAACCACCAGGCTGACGATCATCGGACGGCCCACTGAAACAATTCATATCGAACTGATTCTCTTTCCGGATCTTTCCGACACAGACAAACATATATTTTTTGGGGCCAGGGATATTACGACCATCCAGACCGAGATCGATCAGCTTAAAGATCGCTGTGATCAACTCTTGTTTGCCGCGGAAGCGTCGGAGACCGGGTTGTGGTATCAAAGTTTTGGGAAGGATGAAATCTATTCATCACCGGCATGTAATGCGCTCTTTGACTTCCCGACCGATGAAACGTTGACCTTTAAAAAGCTTCTGGGACGTTTACATCCAAAGGATAGAGCTAAATTCAAAAAAAACTTTGGCGGTGCGGATTGGTCGGAACCGGAGTTTAGCATTAAGTTTAGGATCGTCCGCAAAGATGGGAATACGATCTGGGTTGCAGCAAAGGGAAAAACCTTTTTCGATCCCGGTAAACGTGCCAAAGGAATACTTGGATCTGTTCACAATATCAATGATGAAAAAGCCGTCAGCGAACAGCTCGAAAGTATCTACGCACGTGAAAAGGACGCCCGCGACAGCGCCGAATTCGCGAATAAAACTAAAGACTTTTTCCTCGCGGTAGTCTCCCACGAACTCCGTTCGCCGCTAAATTCGATTCTTGGATGGACAAATATCCTCTTAACGGATGATGTCGATGAGGAGGTTCGGCGAACCGCGCTTGAAAGTATAAAAAGGGGTGCGGAAACGCAGGCGAAATTGATCGACGACCTTCTCGATTCCGCGAGGGTCACATCGGGCAATTTGACGTTGGAAATTTCTCCCGTAAACGTTTCTACGCTTCTTGACGAAATCATTGATTCGCACCACCCGTTGATCGAAGAAAAAGAGATCGAACTGGAATACAACAACCAAATCGGCACGCTTGAAACATACGCTGATCCAAACCGACTCAGGCAGGTATTTGCAAACCTCTTGGGAAATGCGATCAAATTTACCAGTAAGGGCGGCAAAATATCCGTCAGTTTAAATAATGAGGCAGGGGATGTGATCGTGGCCATCCGAGACGATGGACAGGGAATCGCAGAGGAAGACATGCCCCTCATATTTCAACGTTTTATACAGGGCGACATGGAGTCGAAAGGCGTAAACAAAGGCCTTGGCCTCGGTCTTCCACTGGCTAAGATCCTGATCGAAAAACATGGCGGCGAGATCAAGGTACACAGTGACGGTCCCGATCGTGGGGCTGAATTCACGGTAGTCTTCCCTATTCAGTCAAAACAGGTGGACGAAGAGCGATTATACAAGGATGAAGTGTCGGATCTGCAAGAAACATTCGATAACACTCTTGAAGGAGTGAAAATTCTTGTTCTCGAAGATGATGACGACTCCAGACATGTACTGGGAATTTTCCTGGATCAAATGGGAGCAGATACTAACTCGGTCGAATCCGTTGCAGAAGCAGTTGCGTATCTGGATGATACCAATCATTCGACCCCTGACCTGATAATCTCAGATATTGCAATGCCCGGCGAAGATGGTTACTCATTTGTTACAAGACTTCGCGAATCAAATAGATTTTCCAAGGTTCCAGCCATAGCCTTAAGTGCTTTTACTGCCGAAAAAAACAAAAGCAAAGCGCTCAAACTCGGATTTAATTGCTACCTAACCAAACCGTTTGATCCCGACCTGCTGAAAGAAACAATTATCGAGCTTATTAAACCGGATTAATTCTGAACAATAATGCATCGCGCTGTATCAATCTGGTACTCAGCGTCCTGTTTCAATACGACCGTTCCGATACTAGCGGTATCGATTCACCGGAATTCCCTTGTTTTTACGGTATTCACAAATGGCACGGCTCTTGCACTATTGTTTTATATGAATAACAAACAAGAAAAACAAAACATGACGAAAAACGAAATAATTTCATCATTAAACAATCTGATCGAAACTTGTAAAGACGGCCAGGAGGGCTTCAGGCAGGCTTCGGAAGGGGTCGAAGACTCGGATCTGAAATCGATCTTTTCGGAATATTCATTGCAGCGCGCCCAAATGGCGGGCGAACTGCAGCAAATAGTCTCCGGATTGGGCGGTGAACCCGAAGATTCAAGCAGCCTTGCCGGTTCTATTCACCGCGGCTGGATCAATATTAAATCAGCAGTTACCGGAAATGATAGAGAAGCAATTTTGAACGAAGCCGAGCGAGGGGAGGACGTCGCAGTGAGCAATTACAAGGACAGTCTTGAAATGAACTTTCCCGACAACATAATGGAAACTGTCCGGCAGCAATATACAAAGGTTCAGGCAGCCCACGACCGGGTCAAGAGTCTGAGGGACAGGTCTCGTGCGGCAAGTGCCTAGAAAGCTAAAATTTGGCTCATAATATTAAAGACAGCCAATACTGGCTGTCTTTTTTTTCTTTCTCGCCGCAAGTTTCAGCCCCGCAACTTCAGGCTCCTGGCTCTTTTGACCAAATTCAGGAATTCTCCGCGGTAATTCTTCAAATCGCTTCCCATAGCTGATCTTGCAAGAGTTTCGATGCTGGAGAAATTGGCACTCCCTTTATATCGCGAATCACGCATCAGCAAACCAAATTGCGCCACCGCGCTGGCAAATTTCAGATTCGCGGATGCGTGATCGATCGAGGTATTACGATCTAAAACCCCGATCGAAAGAAGTTTGCTTTTCGCCTCTTTCGGCTCCTTATAGCGAAGTTTTACCGTCATCAGCTCATCATTAAAACGAGTATCGCTCGGTCGGACCTTTGAATATTTTAGTTTATCGACACCCGGGTTTTCTACCTTCTGACCGGCCGGGACGATCTCGTAAAGAGCCGTAACGGAATGCCCTGCTCCGATCTCACCGGCATCTTTTGCATCGTCGTTAAAATCACGATCGGCCAAGAGACGGTTTTCATAACCGATCAAACGATATCCGGCAACTTTTGCAGGATTGAATTCGACCTGTATCTTCACATCTTTGGCGATAGTATAGAGCGTTCCGGCAACCTGATTGCCAAGGGCTTTTCTCGCCTCATCGTTTGAATCGATATAGGCATAATTACCATTGCCTTTGTTGGAGAGCTTCTCCATCATCGAGTCATTTAGGTTTCCACGGCCAAAGCCGAAGACGGATAAAAAGATATTGCTTTTCCGCTTTTCTTCTATTAGATTTACGAGTTCTTCATCGCTCGAAACTCCAACATTGAAATCGCCGTCGGTTGCAAGAATCACCCGATTATTTCCGTTTGAAATGAAGTTTTGCCGCGCAACCTTGTAAGCCAGCTGAATTCCCTCTCCTCCGGCAGTCGAACCACCCGCTTCGAGCATATTTAGGGAAGAAATGATCTTGTTCTTGTCGCTTGCGCTGGTTGACGGCAGAACCAAACCGCTAGATCCGGCGTATGCGACGATCGCAACCCTGTCCTTTGGCGTAAGTTGGTTAACAAGCATCCGAAGCCCACTCTTAAGAAGCGGAAGTTTATCCGGAGAATTCATTGAGCCCGAAACGTCGAGTAAGAAGACCAAGTTTGAAGGAGGCACGTTTTCGAGCGAAACCTTTTTTCCCTGTAGACCGATCTGCACGATCTTGTGTTTCGAATTCCAAGGGGTTTTGGCAACATCGGTACTCACCGAAAACGGAATATCACTAACAGGCTGGGGATAGTCGTATTCAAAGTAATTCACCAGCTCCTCGATCCGCACGGAATCTTTTGGCGGTAGATTACCATCGTTTATATATCGACGGACATTTGCATATGAAGCTGTATCGACGTCGATCGAAAATGTGGAAAGGGGCGCACGCGAAGTCTCCAGAAACGGGTTTTCTTGTATCTCCGCATAGCGATCATTTGAAGAGCCCTCTTTCGGCGAATAATAATCACCGCCGATATTTGATTTCTTTTCGGCGTCCATGGTGACCGTCGAAGTGCTGTTTGCATTCCTGGTTCCGGGCCTTTGAGATACTTCCCTGGCAACCGTGTCTTTTTTCGGCTCACTTGGGCAACCCGAAAAAATAAGACTAAAAATAGATATAAAACCAACGAATAGAACAACTGATTTCTGCTTCTTCATTTTTGCTTCCTCCAAAAAAATATATGCAATCTAACAACTAAAAATGACTCGTTCTTCTAAAATTGAAGAACGAGCCAAGAAATCTAACTTGCAAATAAAATTTTGGAGAAAATTATCTATTAGTATCTGTTCTTGATCAAAACCGGAACCGCCAGGGTGTCATCGAAACGGGGCGCTGCGCTCCAATTGCTGCGGTAACTCTTGTATTCGGAGATCACATAAAGATTTTCATAAGTATCAAGCCCCTTGAGGCCGTCAAAGACACCTACGATCTTTGGTGCTTGTAGGTTACTCACGACGCGCTCGGTAGCAACATGACGCGTTCCGGCGCCGTCCTTAACGTAAAAGTGAAAATGAGTCGCGCCCTTTCGCCGATAAGACATTTTCTTCACATCATGAGAGGTCGTCAGTGTGTTGTTACGAACATCATAAATGGCCTGAATAATTCCAGCCGAACGCAGTTCACGCCGATATGATCTCTTAAAATGTGGTCTAGGTTTCGGCCTTTTCTTCCGACGACAACGTTTGCGTCTCTTATAGGTGTAGTGATCACCGGAAGAAACCGTAACCGATTTGAATTTCTGCTGAACCGGACTAAAGAGCGCTGCTACAAGTGCGCTTGTCCCAATGATAAAAGTGAATATTACAAAACCGACGATGTGCTTGATCATGATGTAGTCTCCTTTAGCCTCCTAGAACGATAATAACTGATTGACTTGCACCCTGACAAGATTTTTTTGGAATTTCTTAAAATTTAGCCGTTCCGGAGACCTGTGGGGTTGCTGTCAAACCGCGCCTCGATCCGATTTTCAATTTTCTTGCCCATTTCTTTTGTTAAGAAAGGATAAGTTTTAGGCTCCGCTTCGAAATCATCTGCCTCAAGAATCATCTCCGCCTCGGCGATAGCCATCAGAGCGCCTTCGATCTCCATGTACAGACCAAATGGCAATTCATCAAGGACCACCTCAACATCCCGAAATTTCCAAATCTTTCGCCGTTTTTCATAGACCATCCGGCGCTCAAGTCCCAGGTGTTCGACCACTTTTGCAATTTCCCCGGGCGAATCAATAATGCTTTCGTGTTCAATGTGCTGTTTTCCACCAGGACCGGCGACGACAAATTGCTTGTAGGTAAGCGTATTTTGTCGGTCTGTCTTACGTATCCTAACGACGGCGTTTTTATGCTTTAGATATTCGCTTCCAAAGAGAATGTTTTCCTCAAAATCTTCGCCCGCGTACTCCGCGCCAAGTTCCTCGAGGTCTTTTTCCACCTGCATGAACTGCTCACGGGTTAATCGATATTTTTTTTCTATCTCAATCGACATAAAGGTAGTGCAGCCGTCTCGGCGGCTGTCCTGTTGGCGTCCCGCCGACAACAATCTTGAAGTAACATCGTGCGAGCGCGAGACGCACTCGCGACGGCCGCCGAGACGGCTGCGCTACTACGAGTGCCAGATCCATTTCCAGACCTCCGGTATCGTTGCACGTTTACCATACATGAGCATCCCTATGCGATATACTCTCGAGGTAAGCCAGGTCAAACCTATGATCGCGACACCATTAAGCAGGATCGCCAAGGCGATATGCCAAAACGGCGGCACCTCAGCCAGAATCCTCACAGGCATTACGATCGGGGCAAAAAACGGAGCTATTGACATCCAAAAGGCTAACGACGAATTTGGATCACGAACTACCGCAAAACAAAAATACAGCCCAATGATCAGGATCATAACCGGCAGCACCGCAAACTGGCCGCCCTCCTGCATATTTGTAACCATTGAGCCGATAAAAGCATAGATCGTGGCATATATAAAAAATCCGAGCAAGAAAAATATAAGAAAGTAGATCACCACCATCAGCGTGATACTTGGAAGCTCTATCGGAATACCACTTGCCGACGCGCTTAAGGCGCCAAACCCCAAAAGCAATGATGCCGCCGCAAGCCATATCGCTAATTGCGTAAGCCCCGCAAGCCCAACACCGACGAGTTTTCCCATAAGTAATTCGAACGGCCTTGCAGACGAAAATAATACCTCCGAGATCTTTGTTTCCTTTTCCTCGACGATCGCTGCCATTATCGCCTGGCCATATATCAGCAGAATCGTCATCAGAAAACTTGCGATAATAAATCCTGACATCGGATCCGCGCCATCTTCTTTCTCCGCACCGGTTTCGGTAATCGGTCGTTTCTCCAGTTTTACCCGCCTTGTGATCTGCCTTAATTTTTCTTCACTAATATCGGCATCGAGAAGCCGCTGCGATCGGACCGCATCGCTTAATGCACTTTCAAGCGTAGAATTAATTATGAAATCGCCGGCCTTCCGCGAATACAGTTCAAATTTGGATTCCGTCGAATCGATATCTTTGGGGATAATGATATATGCATCCAACTCTTTTTTTGCCACCAGCGAGTTTAGAAACTCTTTAATTTCACTCGGAGTTTTTCCGGATGCATCGTAATCAATGATCTTAAAATTACCCCCAAACAACTTAGCTGTTTCCTCGATCTGTTTGTTTTGGGACGGCTCAAGTTTATCGAGAGAACCTTCGGCAGTTCTTTTCAAATTATCGGCCAGCTTATTTGGGGTTAGGTTCTTTTTCAGGCGTTCAGCTAAGTTTCCATTTAGATCCGCAAACGCAATTCGGGTTTGTTCGCCCTCGATCGTAAAAATCAACATCGGGACGACCAGAAACATTGCCCCGATAAAGGGCATCAGAAACGTCGTAAGCAAAAACGTCCAGGTAAACACGACCTTTTTGTATTCTCTTTTTACGACTGCAAAGAATTTATTCATAACTTAAAACTGAAAAGTGATAACTGATATCTTATTTAATAACGCTACCTATTTTCGCATATCTCGCTTGGATGTTTTCAGCGATGAAACAAGTAATTTTTGTAACTCCTCACAATCTGTCAAGAGAGAATTGGACAACTTGCCTTCAATTATTTCACTGTCTTTTAAAAGTCTGAGCTAATAATGAGTCTCAAAAGCCTCTTTATTCGCAATCGCCAGTTTATGAATAAAATCGGCTTTCGATTCACCTTGGAAGGCCTCTTCGATATTTGCACCGATTGAAGTCCCCGAGCGAAGAACTTGCTTTGACAAAGCAAATTCATTCTTCTCGGTCGAAAGGTATTGGAAAAGCTTCACAACTCGAAGCGAAAACGCATAAGATTTCGTTTTCAAAACGCTTCCCATAAGTTTTCAGTTTTCACCTCTCAGATTTTACGTTTTTACCTTATCGATAAATATGTCGTTTAAACTTGGCTCGATCGATTCAAATTTGGTTACATCGGCGCCGCTTTCAACGAGTCTTGCCAGGAGATCTTTTGCCCTTCCCGTTTCCTTCAGGAATATCTCTTTCTCGTCAGAGTGTTCGACAATATGCGCCACCAGTTCTTTGTCAGCTAATACCGCTTCCCCGCCACTGCATCTCAGCGAGATTACGTTTTTTCCATAGCTGGCCTTGATCTCCCTGAGTTTTCCCGACAAAACTTTTCGCGATTTGTTTAGAAGAATAATATCGTCGCATAGCTTTTCCGCAGTTTCCATTAGATGGGTCGAGAAAATTATTGTCTTGTCCTGCGATTTTATTTCGGCAATGACTTCTTTCATAAATTCAACGTTAACGGGATCCAGCCCGGAAAACGGCTCGTCCAGGATCAATAGGTCGGGATTGTGGAGCATCGTCGCGATAAACTGAAGTTTTTGAGACATTCCCTTTGAAAGATCGGTCGTCTTTTTTGACTTCCATTCCGAGAGCTGCATTCTGCCAAGCCAAAAATCGATTCTCTTATCCGCCTCCTTTTGAGCTACTCCTTTTAACGCAGCAAAATAGCGCAGTTGGTCGAGCACCTTCATTTTCTTGTAAAGTCCCCGCTCCTCCGGTAAATACCCGATTCGGTCTCTAATCCCGGGCGTTATGCCGCTGCCAAAAAGTTGGATCTTGCCTTCGTCCGGGATCGTAATTCCGACGATCATACGGATCGTAGTGGTCTTTCCGGCCCCGTTTGGACCCAGAAACCCGAATACGCGGCCCGACTGCACACTAAAGCTAAGATCTTCAACCGCAGTAAAATCGCCAAACCTTTTTGTGACGTGCTCAACGGAAAGAGTTGTATTCATCTCGTCCATATTAAATAAGAAAGGTTATCATAAGTTCTTACGGCTGGAATAATCTCAATCGATTCAGATATTTATAGTATGAAACACAAACGATTTACCGGAGACAAGGATTATGACCAAGACTAAAATTGCTTACTTCGTATCGACGGCTCTTTTGACACTTCTGATGCTCTTCTCTGCCGGGATGTATTTCTTTAACCATGCTGAGGTGGCAACAATATTTACCAGCCTCGGATACCCAACCTACATTATCTATCCGCTCGCGATCGCAAAAATTCTGGGCTTGATCGCAATCTGGTCTAACTATTCGAGATTGTTAAGGGACTTTGCCTATGCAGGATTTTTCTATGATTTTGTTCTCGCGCTTTCGGCGCATTTGAATGCCGGAGATGGAGATTGGGCGGGTTCAGTTGTTGCGCTCGTTCTGTGGACAGTCTCGTTTGCAACGGGAAAAAAACTCTATAAAGATTAAACACATTGGCTGATATCAGAGTTTAACTTGCCGAACCGTGATCACCGGCTCAACCTTTCTTAGTTCATCCAACAGGCTCTCCTCAAGTTGGGAATCGAGTTCGATCACCGCCAGTGCCTCCCCACCCTTTTCGTTTCGTCCAAGATAAAAACGCGAGATATTTATTCCATTCTCACCCAAAAGGGTTCCTATCTTGCCGATGACGCCGGGGACATCCCTGTTTTTTGTAAACAGCATATAACCTTTTGGAACCGCCTCAATCGAGAAATCTCCGACCTGGGTGATTCTTCCTTCACCATCAGCATAAACCTTTCCGCTGGCGATCTGGTCGATACCAGCACGGTTTGAGACGGAAGTTTTCATATCAGAATTAGACGCTTTCTGGGTTTTGTAGCTGGTCGTGACGTTTATCCCTCGCTCTTCGGCAATGTGGAGCGCATTCACAACATTTACCCGCGCCGAAACGCTTTCAAGCAAACCGGAAAGAAATGCACGGGTGATTGGTGAAGCGTCTTTATCCGCGAGCTCACCTGAATATTCGATCGTAACATCAAGGATCGCTTCGTTTTTCATCACCTGCTTTTGAAAACGCCCGAGTCGCTCGGCCAATTCAATATGCGGCTGCATTCTCTCAAGCTCAGAGGCAGCCATGCTTGGAGCGTTGACAGCATTTCGAAGTTCACCGGAAATCAAATAATCCCGCATTTGTTCGGCTACGGTAAGTGCAACTCCCTCCTGAGCCTCTTTTGTAGACGCGCCCAAATGAGGTGTGGTGACAATTCTCGGATTGTTCAGGAGCGGCGAGTTCTCGCCAAGCGGTTCGGTTTCATATACGTCAAGGGCCGCACCGGCGACCGTGCCGTCTTCGATCGCCGCAAGCAAAGCGTCTTCGTCAACAAGTCCGCCTCTGGCGCAATTTACCAGCCGGATACCTTTTTTCATTTTCGAAAATGCATCTTTGCCGATTATCCCCCGGGTACCTTCGGTTACCGGCGTATGGATCGTAAGGAAATCGGCGTTCTTCAAAACTTCGTCCAGGGTTCCGATCTCAATCCCGAGCTCACTTGCGTTTTCCTCCGACACAAACGGGTCAAATGCAAAAACACTCATACCGAATCCCTTTGCGATCTTCACAACGTGTTTTCCGATCCTTCCCAAACCGATCACGCCCAAAGTTTTACCAAAAAGCTCTACCCCAACAAAACTTTTCTTGTCCCACGTTCCTGATTGAAGTTTTGAGTGGGCCTGGGGAACGTTTCTGGCAAGCGAGACCAATATTGCAAACGTGTGTTCTGCGGTTGTGATCGTATTTCCATCCGGTGCGTTCATTACAACGATCCCGCGTTTCGTCGCCGCCTTAACATCAATGTTGTCAACCCCCACCCCGGCCCGGCCGATCGCTCGGAGCTTATCGACGTTGTCCATTACCTCCGCAGTTATTTTTGTGGCGCTGCGGACAATGACGCCGTCAGCGTCTTTAAGCCTTTTGATCAGCTCCTCAGGCGATAATTTGATTTCTTTGACAACTTCGATCCCGGCTTCGCTCAATGGAGCCAGTTTCTCATCATTCACGTCGTCAGCAATAAATACTTTGAGTTTGCTCATCATTAAAACATTCTTTGAAAATCATCTATTTAGTATTTTGTATGTTAGCATTATGAAAATTCTCGATAAAGCGGGTAAACAAAAAACAACTTTCTTCCCTGTCCGTAACGTTTACGGATATAATTTATGGAAATCTTTTCGTTTAAAAAGGGCGATAAATCGGTTCGTGAAAATGTTCCGGTCGACCAACTGCCAGAGCTTTTGGCAGACGAATCCATAGTTGTTTGGGTAGATCTAGATGTTCGAAATGCTGATCACCTCCGGCAAGCGGAAATGGTCTATAAGGAGTTTTTTAATTTTCACCATTTAACCATCGAGGACTGCCGTGAGGAACGGAACCAACCGAAAGTAGAAGAATTTCCCGATTATCTTTTCTTCATCGTTCACGGAATTAAGTCGAAGGCTGACACGTCAAATTTTATTACCAAAGAGCTTGATGGATACCTTGGAAAGAATTTTGTTGTCACAAATCGAAATGAGGATTTTCAAAGCATTGATTACGTAAAACGGCAAATAAAGAATAGCCCTCGCGTATTTGAACGAGGTGCAGCGTTTCTCCTTCATCAGATTCTGGACCAGCTGGTCGATTTTTACATGCCGATAGTCGACGATTTTGACGCCGCGATAAATGAGCTTGAGGACCGCGTTTACAAGATGGACTCGGGCGACAATTCGATCCTTGAAGAAATTATGGATCTCAGGAGAAGCGTCGCGCGGCTAAAAAGGATCTCAACACGCCAACTTGACGTTCTCTACCGGATCTCTCACGGTGAATTCCCGCAAATACCTGAAAACATACTTCCGTTTTACCGGGACGTTCACGATCATTTGCTGCGGATTTCGGATCTGGCCGAAAATTACCGCGACCTTGTGAGCGGTTTGTTTGAGATCCACTTCAGCGTAACCGCGAGCAAAACCAATGATGTAATGAAATTTCTGGCGCTAATATCGGCGACGATGCTGCCGCTTACGTTGTTAACCGGGATCTATGGTATGAACTTTGAAAACATGCCGCTTTCGGGATCACCCTATGGCTATTTCGTGACCTTGGGCCTGATGGCATTGATCTTCATCGCGCTTATTGTCTATTTTTGGCGAAAAGGCTGGTTTGGCAGATAATCCTCGACGGCGAACTATTCGTTTGATTCATCAAAGATCCTTTTTACCTGCAAATCGCCAAACCCATATATCGGCTCCCTTTTGCAAAATTCCTTGAATACCTCGCCAAACTCGGTTTTTCCTTCGCTGATTATCCTTTGAATCGCTTCTTTTGCACCCGATTCGAGTCCAATTGCCGCATCGCAAACTTCCTTCAGGGTTGGAAAAGCATTCGAATCGCGCGCACCCAATTTCTTTAGCGTCTCGTGATCGTTATCGCGAAATGCTTCCCAAAGCTGAACACCGAGAAAAACATCGTCATAGATCACCTTCGAGCGGTTTTCAAAGCTCTTTTTCAGACCTTCCGTATCCAGTTCGGACCAGTTCTTTAACGGCGAATCGCCATCCTCTAGATGTGGATAGACTAATTGAAATTTTGCTTCGGTGCTTCGCAACAGCCAAATCGAAAACCACAAATTAGCCTGACAAAACAACTCCCGCTCGAACCATAGATTTACGACGCTGTCCGAATCATCGCTGAGATTCCACAGGCTAATGAATTCGTCTTTGACATCTTCCTCGTATTTCTTTGCCGCCCCAAAATAGCCATCGCCTAGATATTTGGCGCGTTTTTCCCAAAAGTCTTGCAATCCTTCCGATTCTAGATCGCCGTCGACGACACACTCTCGACAGACCTTAACCTCTCCTTCGATGCCGGTTTTTTTAAATTCTTCAAGCAAGGAATCGCCCGAAAGCAAATGTATATTCATAATTGAGCCTAAATATATATCGTCCTGGAGATCTTCGGCAAATACGAATGCGGATTTCGGAGAAATCGCGATTCCGGATCCTGACAAAAATATCCAATAATTTATAGACTTTTTTGCCGTTTCGTGCGTCTAAATTTGTGAGTGCGGGTTAGATTTTGCACTTGGCGATGTTTTGTAAAATTCGCTGGCAGGAATTAGCATAGAGACTCTATGGTTTCAGACCTAACGGATGAGCAAATTGTCGAATTGGCGGTAGGTGACAACCCAAACGCCTTCGGCGAGATAGTCAACAGATGGGAGCGGAAGATATTCGCTCTTTGCTTTGGCATGCTCGGCCGGGAGGATGAGGCCAAAGATGCGGCCCAGGACGCATTTATTGCCGCTTACAAGAATCTAAGTAAGTTTCGCGGTGACGCAAAAGTCTCTTCCTGGCTGCATCGGATCGCGGTTAACCAGTGTCTGACAAGAAAACGTCGCGAGAAGACACGTTCAGAAAGCTTTTTTGACGAGAGCGAATCGGCTGAGGAAAAGGTCTTTACCGCTCCCTCGCGACAGTCGCCTGCAAAATTAGCCGAAAAGGATGAGAGATTGAAAGCCGTTAGGCAGGCTGTCAGTGCTTTGCCGCCGGATCTAAGGCAGATCGTAGTAATGAAGGAATTTGAAGAAATGACCTTTCAAGAAATTTCAGACGCAACCGAGATGCCCCTGAGCACGGTAAAAAGCCGTCTCTATACGGCACTGAAGCAATTGCGAATGAAGCTCGAAACAACCGCGCTCGAAGTGGTTTAAGAATATATTGGGGAATGAAAATGTTAGATAGCAGAAAGAACAATCCAAATTGCGGCCTCTCGGAGGAGATCAGTTCATACTTGTACGATGAGCTCGAGGGCACTGAAAAACAAGAATTTGAGCAGCACCTGCGTAGTTGTTCTGCTTGTGAAAATGAAATTGCCGCGTTTAGCGTTGTGAGTTCATCGATAAAGGACTGGCGTGATACGGAATTTGCTCCGCTAAAAACACCGGCAATTGAGATTCTTTATGAAACGGATAAAAATCCAATACTGGTGAATGATTCGAGTGAGTCGTCCCCGTCCTGGATAGAAAACCTCAGAGGCTTTTTCGCGTCGACCGGAATGAAAACGGTTGCTGGATTCGCGTCACTCCTGGTGATCTTTGGCTTGGGGTGGTTTCTGATCGGTTCTTTATTAAGCGTCGGCGATGTTGCGCAAACGCCTGAAGAAAAGGTGACGAAGCCGGTTGGCGGCGATGAACGCGTCGATCCTGAATCCGAAATTCTTGCAAATGAGAACGATGCTCCAGTCGATAAACCGACCGAGTTGACGGAGGAAACTCAGGAGCTGGCAGTCGATAAGACTTCGCAGCCCCGAGCTCGGAGATCGGGCACGACGAAAGCAGCTTATGAATCGCGTTTATCGGCCAAGAAAAGGAAGCCGGTTCGACGAAATGTTAAGCGAAAACGGTTCCCTTCGAAAAAGCCGAAAGAAAACAAAACGAAAGATGAAAACCCAGTAATTCAAGTGCCTATTGATCGTTTGACGGAAGAATTTGCGATCGATAAAAAGAAAGAAGACGAATTGCGCCTGAGCGATCTTTTTGATGAGGTCGGTTCGGATAAGTAGTACC
>JABDJV010000495.1 GCA_013003295.1 Pyrinomonadaceae bacterium
GCTTTAATATGGTCCACGATGCGATGCTTACGGAAAACTATTTTGTGATTCTGATACTGCCGACGGCCTACGATATGCAGATGGTAATGCGCGGAACCCCGTTGGGAGATGCCTTGAAGTTCGCAGAAAAGCAGCCGACGATGCTTTATGCGTTTCCGCGAAATAATAAAGACGGCAAAGCGAAACCGATCGCTATAGAACTCCCGCCGTATATCATCTTTCATTATGGAAATGCCTATGAAAAGGATCCAAATCGAATTGTTTTTGAGACAATTGCAAGCAACGATAAGCAGCTATTTGAAGTATTGCGAAATTGGCGGGAAGATAAGATCCCCGAATTCAGACGACCCAGACTAAAGCAAATAACCGTTGATCTATCAAAAAAACTTGTCGTAAATTCAACGGATCTCGCAGAAGACGTCGAATTTCCGAGATACGATATGCGTTTAACCGGAAAAAAGGCGCGATATCTGTATATGGCCGATAAGCTCTATGATGCCAATGCTTCTGTCGTACGTGTCGATCTCAAAACGCGATCAACACAGAAAACAAAAGGGATAAAATCAAGAACCGTCGCCGAACCCGTCTTTGTACCAAAAACCGAGTCTGGCGATGAAGACAGCGGCTGGATCCTGGCGCAGGGCTACGATTCTGATAAAAATGAAAACTTCCTTGAAATAAGGGATGCGCAAACGTTAGATATTGCCGCAAGAGTTTGGGCGAGTGGACAACATTTTCCGCTTGGTTTCCACGGGAATTTTTATCCCTCCGTTTAAGTTTGCGGTAGTATAGTTTTCGTGGAAAGAACCAGATTTAAAATCGAACTTTGGCAAATGCTGTTTGTCGGCGTGGCATCAGCATTTGCCGTAGTTATATTAAATTCGCTTTCATTCGGACTTTCTGCCGAGCGGCTTGTAGATTCGCTGACACACACATTTTTTATCGCCTCAATGGTCAGCATCGGAATTCTCTATCTCGCACCTCGAATTCAAGACCTTTCCACTGTCAAGAGGATATGCATTTTGGTGCCGGTTATTTTTGCGATGACAATGATCGGTATCGTAATGGCGAGAACCTTTCTGAGTCTTTTTGACATCAACCTTTTCGATTACTTTGACGTGATACCGGGTCCAAGAACAGTTCTCTTTTCATTGCTGATCTCACATGTTTTTGGTTTAGGCGGGTATATTTACCTTCATTCGCAGCACAAACTAAACCGTACCAGAGAGCTCCTCAGGCAAAAGGAACTGGACGAAGCAAAGGCGAAATCGCTCGCTGTCAGCGCCCAGCTCGCTTCCCTCGAATCCAAAATTCATCCGCATTTTTTGTTCAATACCTTGAATTCGATCGCCGCGCTAATTAATGAGAAACCCGATCAAGCGGAAAATATGATCGAAAAGCTTTCAGCGCTTTTGCGTTACTCGCTGGATTTCGAGCCGAACAAGATGGTTACTTTAGCCGAAGAGTTAAAAATAACACTCGACTATTTGGAGATCGAATCAACGAGGTTTGGGGATAAACTTGATTATGATTTTGAAATAAAACCAGAATTGGAAGATAAGAAGATTCCCGCTTTTGCCATACAAACATTGGTCGAAAACTCAATTAAACATGTCGTGGCAAAAAACTCATCTAAGAGCAAGATTCATGTTTCTGCAAAGAACAGCCATGGGATTTTAAAGATCGAGGTTGCTGATAATGGCAGCGGTTTTTCCAACGAAGAAATAAAAGGCGGACACGGTCTCGATACTTTACGAAAGCGTCTTGCCAATATTTTTGGCAATGATGCAAAACTAGAAACCAATCAGGATGAGACAGGCGGAAGAATCTCGCTGCAAATCCCGGTATAAAATGCTTAAGAAGATAAGAGCCTTTTTAGTCGACGATGAACCTCTTGCACTAAAGAGGCTTTCTAGTTTGCTTGGAGAAACCGGGAAGGTTGAGATCATCGGAACGACAAATAATCCGCTTGATGCCCTTCAGATCATCCCGACGCTTGATTGCGACGTACTCTTTCTCGATATACAAATGCCGGAATTAACAGGTTTCGAACTTTTAAGCAGGCTTCCGAAATACCCGCCGGTGGTATTTACGACCGCTTTTGATAAATTCGCTCTGAAAGCCTTTGAAGTCTATTCGGTTGATTATTTATTGAAGCCCATCGAGCGCGAGAGGCTGGAAACCGCCCTCGAAAAACTTGAAAAGTTGGTTCCCGAGCACGATACGAGTGTAAACATCGAAAATCTTCTCGCAGATCTGACCAGGAAAAATGACGAGCCGGTAATAAGAATCGCTTCACGGATCGGCGGAAGAGTACAGATACTGGACGTGTCTGAAATAACCTGCTTCTTTGCGCAGGACAAAATGACATTTGCCAGCAATGCCGCGGGAAAAGAGTTTCCCCTCGATGATTCGCTGAATAAATTGGAGAAAAAACTGGATAGTGAGAAGTTTTTACGTGTTCACCGGAGTTCGATCGTTAATCTTAATTTTATCGAGGAAATCCACGGTTGGTTTTCGGGAAAGGTCTTGATTCGTCTGAAAGATGCCGGGAAGACAGAGATCGTCGTCGCCCGGAACCGGGTAAAGTTTTTGAAAGACGTGCTTGGAATGTAGCAAATCAGAGTACCGCGCTCAGAATTTACGTAGTTAAGAACCCCACCCGGTGCGACGGCAGTACTTTTATACAGCCGCCTTTTCCACGTGGTTATAAACCGTATCGCGCTCAACCGCCTCAAAGCCCGCGTTTTCGATCATTTTAATCAATTCCGGCTTGGTCATTTTAACATCGCCTTCGTCTGCATAGGCGTGGGTCAATTCGCCGCCGTCGGTGATCGTGCCGTCTAGGTCGTTGGCCCCGAAATGCAGTGCTGTTTGAGCAACATCTTTTCCGAGCATTACCCAATAGGCTTTGATGTGGTCAAAATTATCCAGCATCAAGCGCGAGATGGCGATCGTTTTTAGATTATCGATCGCATCGGGTCCGGGAAGGGTGTCGAGAGCGGTTCCCGGAGGGTAAAATGCGAGCGGTATAAAACATTGAAATCCGCCGGTATCGTCTTGCTGTTCGCGCAGCTTTACAAGATGGTCAATACGGTCTTCGATACTTTCGATATGCCCGTAGAGCATCGTCGCGTTTGTTTTTAGCCCGTGTTTGTGTACTTTACCAGCTAGTTCGAGCCAGCGGTCGCCGTCGCATTTGTGGTCGCAAATTCGGGACCGCGTCGGCTCGCGAAAGATCTCGGCTCCTCCACCGGGACACGAATCCATCCCCGATTCGGCCAGTTTTTCGATAACTTCTTCGTCAGACATCTTGTAGAAACGCGCAAAGAAATCGAGCTCAACCATCGTCAGGGCCTTCAAATGAAGTTTTGGAAACTCACGTTTCAAAGACGAAAACAGATCGGTGTAATACTCAAACGGCAATTTTGTATTCAAACCTCCAACAATGTGCAGCTCGGTCGCCCCTTCACTAACCGCCGTGCGGGCGATCTCGACGCCTTCCTCGATCGAATGCGTATAGGCATCGTCTTGCCGGGCACGTCGGTAAAAACCGCAGAATTTACAATCCGCAATACAGATGTTTGTGTGATTAAAATGCCGGTTGACGTTGTAGTACGTGTCCTTTCCGTGTCTTTGCCTGCGAACTTTGTCCGCGAGTCGGCCGAGGGCATTTAAGTCTTCGGAGGCAAATAGGGCCATGCCTTCATCAAAGGTCAGGCGTTTTTCAGCTTCAACCTTTTCCGCTATTTCGTTTATATTTTTATCGAATGAAAGCTGCATAATTTTTCTAGCGTGGGATCTTATTTCCGTAATTATTGTGATCCGAAATGGATATCAACTGAATGCGCTCTCCACGATCAGCGAAAAACATCAACGTGAATTCGCGCAAATCCCTTCCCGGCCTGATTTATCAGGGCACCTGCGTTTCGCAGGTATAGCCACGCCATTTATGGCGTGGACCATCACGGGCAAACAGCGGAGGGCGTTTTAACGTCCTTCCGAAAATCGGCTTTAGCCATGAACCAGACGACAAACTGCTAAAGCAGACAAAAGGACGTTAAAACGCCCTAAAGAACAGTTCACAACCGACCACGCCATAAATGGCGTGGCTATTTACGCTTTGCGAAAAACCCGATAAATCGGATTCCGTTACAGGACTTCATCAGCGATAAACACCTTCGCTGGATTTCGTTCGATGAATCCGAAAACCGATTCGCGCAACCGCAAATTCACGATAATTGTTCATTTCTAATCGAATCATCGTATGTTAGGATTTTATCAAAATTATATTCGAAAGTCGCTTTCCGAAGGCTTTGCGATCACCGCGTCTTGCAACGGATTAACCGGAGAGGTCGCAAAGGTATTCGCAAAGAATCACAAAGATAAGAAGCAAATATTATGAAATTCGGATCAGTAGATAACCCGGAGGAAATCGATTTCACACTTCCAAGGGATCATAAGGATACAAAAGCCGTTTTGCAGAAATCGAAGGGAAAGGGTTTTGAGGCTTATGTTGGCTGCTCGAAATGGAACAAGAAAGATATTAAGGGTTTTTATCCGCGCGGGACCAAAGACGAACTTGGATACTATTCACAACACTTCAATTCAATTGAGCTGAATGCCCTGGCCTATGGCCGGAAGCCGCCCGAAGTTGTCCAAAACTGGTACGATACGACGACTCCCGATTTTAGATTTTTCCCAAAATTCTCACAGGCAATAACGCACTACCGGCGGCTCAATAATGTCGACGAATACGTTGAGAATTTCGTGATCAGTGTTTCGAATTTAAAAGAAAAACTAGGCGGATTATTTCTCCAGCTCAATGCAAATTTTTCGCCTAAGGATATGGATCGGGTAATCCGGTTCGTTGAAAACTGGGCACATGATATTCCGCTCGCGGCGGAGTTCAGGCATACGGACTGGTATAACGACCCATCGGTCGCAGGCGAACTCTTTGAGTTTTTTGAGAAATTCGGAGTTACTAATGTCATTGTAGACACGGCCGGTAGACGCGATCTGATGCATATGCGTCTTACGACGCCGACCGCTTTTGTTCGATACGTTGGGGCGAATCACAAGTCGGATTACGAGCGTCTTGACGACTGGATCACGCGGATCGCGAAGTGGAAAAAGCTTGGCCTGAAGGAATTGTGCTTCTTTATTCATCAGAATATTGAGAAAGAATCACCGCTTCTCTCTGCGTATTTTATTGAAAAGTTAAATAAGAAAACAGGTACGGATCTGAATGTCCCAAAGACATTATGAGGCCGATCATGATCGAGAAAACCACTACGAAATTGTCAATCTATTTGCCGGGCATTCTGGTGATATTGTTTTTTGCGGTTAACTGTACGTCGGGTCAGAGCACCGCCGAAATCGACACGAAGCCGCTTTATTTAGGTGAGACTCTAACCGTCAAATCGAACGCACCTGGTGAACAGCGAAGGCTCAATATCTATCTCCCGGAGGAGTATTCGAAAAATAGTGATCAGAAATTCCCGGTGATCTATCTCCTCGATGGCACCGCGGATCAGAATTTTGTGCATGTTGCCGGCTTGGTTCAGTTTGCGAGTTTTTCCTGGGTGAAATATCTACCGGCTTCGGTTTTGGTTGGAATAGGAAACACTGACCGTAGCCGGGATTTTACTTTTCCTACCCACGTTGAGGAAGAGAAAAAGAGATTTGCGAGCAACGGCGGGTCGGCGAACTTTATTGACTATATCGAGAAAGAACTGCAGCCGTTCATTGACAGTAAATATCGGACAAACGGGACAAAAACGATCATCGGGCATTCGCTTGGCGGATTGCTCGCGGCTGAAATTTTATTAAAAAGGCCGGAATTGTTTGACCGGTTCATTCTTATCAGCCCAAGCCTTTGGTGGGATAAACAATCGCTCTTGAAAGCAGAACCAATGGCGGTAAATAAAAAGACAGAAGTTTACGTTGCGGTTGGGAATGAAGACAAAGTGATGGTAGGAAGCGCACGAAGTCTTAACGCGATGCTGCAGAAAAGAAAGAATGAAGGTTTGCGGAGCCATTTTAAATATTTTCCCGATGAGAGCCACATGAGCATCGTGCATGCCGCCGTTTACGATGCCTTTCAGACATTTCACAAATATAGGGAAACCTCAGCTAAACAGATCTATGACCATCATGTTCATTTGATGAGCCCAAGACTCATCAAATATTTCAAGGATGTCGGGATCCCGTTTTCGAAACCGGACAAAGACTATTCAGATTTTGACTCTATAATTAAACGCCTGGGAACCTCGAGAGTGAATCTAGTTTCAATGGCATATTTGTTCGGTCATCCGGAATTCGGAAAGGTTGAAAATGAATATGACGCCGTTAGGGCCGAGAATGATTATGTCCTCAAAGCGAAGGAAAAATTCCCAGGGAAAATTAAGGCGTATTGCGGAGTAAATCCTTTGAAAAGCTACGCTCTGGATGAGGTGAAAAGATGCCATCGAATTCTAAAAGCCGATGGCCTTAAGATCCATTCAAATGCGAACCAACTTTATCTGACCGAGCCCGCGCATCTTTCGAAGATCAAACCGATCTATGAATACGCCGCAGAAAATGATCTGCCGATTCTGCTTCATTTTGACAATTCGCACCAAAAATTTGGTGAGCCTGATATAAAGTTGCTCTTCGATGAAGTTCTGGCTGATATCAAACCGCTAAGAATTCAGATCGCCCATTTTGGGACCTCAGGCGGGTTCAACCCAAAAACAAAACGTGTGATCGACGCCTTTATCACGCAGTTTGAAACAAATCCAAAGATCAAAAAACATAGGATCCTGTTTGATATTTCGGCGGTGGCACTCGATAAAGACAGCGAGGGTGTTAGCAAATTGAGCGATGCGGAATTTGCGGAATTGGCGGTTTATGCGAGAAAACTCGGTATGGACAAAATAGTCTTCGGCACCGATTATCCGCTCTATTCGGCGAGTGAATATTTAGAGATCCTGAAGATGCGCGTGAAGTTTACTGATGCCGAGATCAATACTTTGCTCAATAATTCCAAATAGATGCGATCAGAGATCATAGTTTCGGGCGGACGCATTTATCATCTTGGGCTGGCGAAGGGTGAGCTCGCAAAGAATATTTTTCTGGTCGGCGATCCGGCGCGTGCCGAACGGGTCGCAAAGCGTTTTGACAAGATAGATCATACGGTTAGAAATCGAGAATATGTGACGATCACCGGCAGGTACCGGGGATTGCCTTCCTCGGTAATCGGAACCGGTATCGGTACCGATAATGTCGAGATCGCGGTCATTGAAGCCTATGCGGTAAATGAAATTAATTTTGAAACTCAGCAGCGCGAGACTGCGTCACCGCTTACGTTTATACGGATCGGCACATCAGGCGGGGTTCAGCCTGATACAATACCCGGCTCGATGGCAATTGCGGAATACGGGTTGGGATTGGACAGCACCGGGTTTTACTACGACCGGCAGGAAGACGATCCGGTGATCAGAGAGATCGAACGCGAGACTCTGGCGGTCCTGGATAAGGCGGCCCCGCCCGGCTTTCGATTTAAAGGCAAAACTATCCCATACGCTTCAAGGGCGTCTTCGGAGGTTGTCCATGCGCTCGAAACACAGTCAGAACGCGAAGTATGTGATTTTGAAACCGGTATTACGGTCTCGTCTCCCGGTTTTTACGGACCCTCTTCACGCAACATCGAGGGTTTTACAAACACGATCCCCGATATAAAAGGCCAACTTGCAGGGCTCAATATTCAAGGGAAGCGGGTTATAAACATGGAAATGGAATCGAGCCTGCTTTTTCATTTGTGCGGGATTATCGGATATCGCGCGAGCACAATTTGCCCGATGATCTCCAATCCGGGCTCGAGCGATGAGATAGTCGACTACGAATCGGCGATCGAACAAGCGATTACTATTGGGTTAAATGCAATGCTCGATTTAAACAGCGACCATGATTGATATTGAAACAGTCCGCACCATGGCTCTCGCTTTTGATGAAGCGGTCGAGCAACCGCATTTCCATAAGAGCTCGTTTCGCGTGCGAAAGAAGATCTTCGCCACGCTCGATACTGAGAAAATGACCGTGGTTCTCAAATTTAGCCCCGGAGATCAATCGGCGTTTTCGGCATTTGATGATTCGGTGATATATCCGGTTCCGGGCAATTGGGGAAGACATGGCTGGACGATCGTCGAATTGGAAAAAGTGGAAAAAGAAATCTTCACGGATGCATTGACCACTTCCTATTGCGAGGTTGCTCCTAAGACGCTGGCGAAAAAGTATCGCATAGATGATTAGGTAGTTTTTTTCCAATCATGCGGTGGCGTCTATAGTATATATTGGAAGCGAAAAGCACTTATTAAGAGGAAATTATGGAAAAAGGATTGCTGGAAAAAACCGGAAAACCGATCGAACATTGGGTGAAGATCGTAAAAGAATCAAAAATCGAAAAACATGGCGAGATCATCAAATTTCTCAAAGCAGAGCACGATTTTACTCACGGCTTTGCAAATTTTGTGGCTCACACCGCAAGGAAATCCGACGCGCGATTTCATGACGACAGCGATCTCGTTGCCGCGCAGTATTCAAAAGGAAAAGAGCATTTCCTTCCGATTTACGAAAAATTGGTAAAGGAGATCGGAAAGCTCGGTAAAGATATCGAGTTTGTCCCGAAGAAAGCGAGCGTAAGTGTGAAACGGAAATACCAGTTTGTGTTAATTCAGCCTTCAACCAAAACGCGTATGGACATAGGGCTCAAACTCAAAGGAAAGGACACCGGAAAGCGTCTTGAGGGTTCGGGACCGTTTGGAGCAATGTGTACGCACCGGGTTCAGGTAACGGATATTAAGGATATTGATAAGGAGCTTCTTGGCTGGATAACAGAAGCTTATGAGAAGGCGGGTTAATGGTAGCGCTGCCATCTTGGCGGCTGTCGTGAGTGCGTCCCGCGCTCACATTTCCGTGGATAGGTGGCGGCAAGATGCCACCACGACAGCCAGCGAGACGCTGGCGCTACGGTTTTTCCCCAAGCTCGACGGCCTTTTTATAAGCTGCAAAAACCGCTTTCGAAAGCACCGTTCTCAAGCTCCCTTTTTCCATCTGATAGATCGCGTCCGCTGACGTGCCGCCTGGTGACGTGACCATGTTTCGAAGTTCGGCAGGGTGCTTATCAGATTCGATCGCAAAAAGAACCGCTCCGAGCATAGTTTCCTGCACCAGTTCCTTTGCCATATCGCGGGAAAATCCTAAGTGAACACCAGCATCCGTAAGCGCTTCCATTACAAGAAAAACATACGTCGGACCTGTTGCCGAAAGCGACGTCGCCATATCGATCATATGTTCATTTTCTACGTAGAGCTCCCGTCCGAGCGCGTTTAAAAGCGATTTGATCTGGCTGCGCTCATTTTCCGAGACTTTTTCTGTCGAATTCCACACCGTTATCCCGTGTCCAATCTGCGAGGGCGTATTCGGCATTGTTCTGGCGACCTTTTCGCTTCCGAGCGCTGACGAAATAGTCTCTATGGTCGCACCCGCGACAATCGATAAGATCAGTTGATCTGGAGAAACAACTTCTGCTAGTTCCTCTAGAACGCCCTCCAATCGCTGCGGTTTTACGCACAAAACGACAAGCGAATTATTGTCGCCGCCGGAGTTTGCAGCCGCCTCTTTATTATCTTCAAAAACGTTGATCGAATATTTAGTCTTCAGCTCGTCCCTTCTATTTGACCGTGGGTGGCTTGCGGAAACCTGAGAAGGATTAACCAGATTCCCCCGAAGCGATCCGGCAATTATCGATTCCGCCATTACTCCGCATCCGATAAATGAAAGTTTTGTGTTTGATAAAATGTTTTCCATAAATTAGCTAATAGTAAATTGTGAATTGCGTTTAGTTATTGCAAAATAATTCAACCCTTATTTAACCACAAATTGCGATTATGACCATTGATGAACAAATAGAATTTCTTAAGAAAGGCACTGTTGATGTGATCCGGGAAGAGGACCTCAGGAAAAAGCTCGAAAGATCGCAAAAAACCGGAAAACCCTTGCGGGTAAAATGGGGCGCCGACCCCACGGCCCCTGATATTCATTTAGGGCATACGGTCGTAATGCGTAAACTAAAAGCCTTTCAGGATCTGGGTCATACAGTGATATTTCTCATCGGTTCGTTTACGGGCATGATCGGCGATCCCTCCGGGAAAAATGTAACCCGGCCCCCGCTTTCCCGGGAAGAGATTGACAAGAATGCCAAAACATACACTACACAGGCATTTAAGCTTCTTGATCCCGAAAAGACCGAATTGCGTTTTAATTCAGAATGGATGGATGAATTTGACGCGGCGGGCTTCGTAAAACTCACTTCGCACATAACGGTCGCGCAAATCCTTGAACGCGATGATTTTCAGAAACGCATGCGCGAAGAAAAACCGATCTCGATGCATGAGCTGCTCTATCCGCTTGTCCAGGGTTATGATTCGGTTGCGCTCAAAGCGGATGTTGAGCTTGGCGGAACCGATCAGACGTTTAACTTGCTTGTCGGACGCAGTTTGCAGAAAGAGTACGAACAGGAGCCGCAGGTGATAATAACAACGCCTCTTCTTGAGGGAACCGACGGCGTAGAAAAGATGTCAAAATCCCTCGGCAACTACATCGGCATTGATGAACCGGCCAGCGATATGTTTGGGAAGATCATGTCGATATCGGATGAGTTGATGTGGAGATACTATGAATTGCTGACAGATCTCGGTATTGATGAGATAAACGCGCTGAAATTCAAATGTGAGGCCGGGGAATCAAATCCGCGTGATCTGAAGATCGATCTGGCAAAGGAGATCATTGGAGATTTTCATACGGAAGCCGAAGCGAATCTTGCCGAAGCAAATTTTGTTAACCAGTTTAGCAAGGGCAATTTACCGGATGAGATCGAAGAAATGTCAGTTGCTTCACAAGTCTGGAGGATCGCCGATCTATTGACCGAAACGGGGCTTGCAGCATCAAAAGGAGAAGCAAAAAGGCTGATAAAACAGGGCGGCGTGAAGGTGGATGAAGAAAAGGTCGCGCACGCCGGTATCGAAGTGACCACAGATTCTAATCGGGATATGCTTTTGCAGGTTGGAAAATTGAAATTTATGAAGGTTAAAGGAAATTGACCGATTGTTTTTATATCCAGAAAAAGCAGTAATTCTGCTCTCATTAATTCTTTATAACTTTTGTGAATAAAAACATCTTAGTAACGGGCGGCGCCGGATTTATCGGATCGCATTTGGTTAGCCAACTCCTGTCGGAAGGAGGGTGGAATGTTTCGGTCGTGGACAATTTTAACAATTTCTATTCGCCGGAATGTAAGCGCCGAAACCTCGAAAAACATCTCAGTAACGAAAGGTTTTCATTACGCGAGGTCGATATCTGCGATAATGAAAGCCTAAAGAGCGTTTTCCGCAAAGGCGATTTTGAAACGGTGGTTCATCTCGCAGCGCGGGCCGGCGTCAGACCGTCGCTAAAGAAGCCAAGATTGTATTTTGAAACCAATGTAAACGGGACACTCAATCTGCTTGATCTATCGCGCGAGTTTGAGATAAAGCAGTTTGTTTTTGGTTCTTCCTCAAGCGTCTATGGTGCCCGTTGCGATGTTCCGTTTTCTGAAAATGACAAGGTTTCCGAACCGATCTCGCCCTATGCCGCGACCAAGATCTCGGGAGAATTGATGTGTCACACGTTTTCGCATCTTTATGATATTCGAACGATTTGCCTTAGGTTTTTCACGGTCTACGGTGCCTGCCAGAGACCAGATCTGGCGATCCACAAATTTGCACGTTTGATCTCGGACGATAAACCGATCCCGGTTTTTGGTGATGGAAAAACCGGACGGGATTACACCTATATCGACGACATTATCCAGGGTGTCCGGGCCGCGATAGACTACGATAAAACAAGCCACGAAGTGATCAACCTTGGTGAATCGGAAACCACCGAGCTTCAGGAACTGATTTCGCTGCTCGAAGATCACCTTGTAAAAAAGGCGGTCATCGACCGAAAGCCGCTTCAGCCCGGCGACGTTCCGCAAACTTTTGCCGATATTTCTAAAGCGCGCAAATTGTTAAATTACGATCCGAAGACGAAGATCGGAGACGGGATCCGAAAATTTGTGGATTGGTTTGAAGCTCAGTGATGATTTAATAGAATCCTTTCTGCCCCTTTGGTCTTGTATTCCAGCGCTTGTGGATCCAGAGCCACTGCTCCGGGTATTTGCGCACGAAATTTTCAACTACTGCAGTGATCTTTTGTGTAATATCTAAAATATCTTTCCTGCTGTCACCCGTTTTTTCAAATTCTATCGGCGGCTCGACATAAACGACATATTTTTGCTTCTCTTCGACCCAAACCGCAAAGGCCGGCATAATTATCGCGTTCGTTTTAAGCGCGAGCTTTGCGATACTTGTGGTCGTCGAAGCAGGAATGCCAAAGAAGTTTACGAATATCCCTTCTTTCTCCTGTACGTTTAGATCGGCAAGAATTCCCAGTATCTTTCCTTGTTCAAGAAGGCGGTACATTTTTCGCGCGGACCTTTTTTTATCAATTGTGACCGCCCCAAATTTTGTTCTGAGAGAATCAACATATTTTTCTACAAGTTCATTGTCGATTCTTCTGACCAGTATGTTCATCCCATAGCCGAACGCGGGAGCAAGTAAATTGAAAACCTCCCAGCTGCCAAAATGTCCGGTGAAAAACAGGATTCCGCGTCCCGTTTTGTCAGCCGGGTCAAAATTTTCCTCCCTCCCGACGATTTCTATCCGCTCTCGAATATCTTCGTGTTTAAATTTTCTGAATTGAGATACGAATCCGAGTTGGCGGCCCAGAGACTCAAAAGTACCTTTTATGATCTTGTGTTTTTCTGCCTCGGTTATATCAAGGAAAGCGATCTCCAGGTTTCGGTTGGCAGTTTTTGAGAGTTTTGGGAAGAGACTGACGACCATTTTGCCGATAAATTTGCCGATCCTCAGCGAGACGCCATAGGGAAATATTCCAATAGCGCGGAGAATAAGACGAACCGCCAATTCTTCGATCTTTGCTTGAAATTTGCTGCGCTTTTTTGGCATTTATTAGGGACTTGCAAGTGTTCGCACCCCGAATGTGAAGGAGGGCTTTGCGTGTTTTAAGGTATCTTTTTTATAAAGCCCTTCCTCACGGTCGGGCTACTGACAATTAGGTATTTGCATAAAGCCCTTCTTCTTTGTCGGGTTGCTGATATTGTATTTACGGCCCAGAACAATCTACGTTTAATTTGCGGCAGCGCTGACTTTAGAGTTTTGTCTGGCGAGCATCAATTTCATTAGTTCTACGGCGCCAACCTTTCCCTTTTTCTTAATAAATTTGCGCGGTGTGTTATCGCCGATCTCAAAAACGATCGCCTCCATACCATGAGAGAAGTAAAAGTAATTTCGTGAAACGATCGCCGGTTTTGGCCGGGTATTGGGTCTGATATTGGGCTCGTATTTTGGAATTGCTTTCTTAATGCTCTCCATCCAGTCGTACACGAGATCCGGCATGTTTCCCTTAAAGCTTTTATCCATTGGGTAGTAAATGTCGTCCCAGGTAGAATGAAAATCGATACCAAAATAAAATTTTCCGCCGGTTTCACGCTCGCGTTTTTTTAGGAATTCGCTTACTGCCAATCCCTCCGGTTGGTTAAATTGCGTCCAGTCTCGATTGAGGTCGATTCCGCCCGCGCTATGTCTCCAATGACCATTGTCGACCCCGTCAGGATTCATCAGCGGAATAACATATATGCCCCAATCTTTTCGGAATTTCTTAGAAAGCCGGGACCTATCGACCAATTTTTCGACAAAGGCTTTCATTGCAAAATACCCGGTCACCTCCGGCGGATGCTGACGCGAGATCACCAGCATCATTTTCGCGGAATTTTTATTCCCGATCTGGAGCATTCTCAAAGGGCGGCCTTCTTTGCTTTTGCCAACCTCGGCCTTACGTACAAACGACTTCTTCGCGATCCGGTCCATCCACCTGAATACGTGTTTTGATGTCTGCAGCTCCTGGGCGGAAACCCACAATGGCTTTTTATGGGTTTTCAGGCGCATTATTATTCTTTTAGGACGCGATGAGGCTCCCGTCAGTCCTTCGCCTTTTTCCTCTTCGGTAATTCTCGATCTATTGAGCAATTTCCATTTTTTACCGTTTTTGCTGATACGCGGCGAGTATCGATGC